>JBBRKX010000643.1:0-3833 GCA_038231675.1 Chthonomonadales bacterium
GTGACCATGCGTCGGAAACGTTGCGTTGCGCTATTTGCGCTTTCGCTCCTCTTGCTTTCCTTTCCCATTGTAGGGCCGGCCGCCTGGAGCGCCGAGCGGGCGGTTTCAAAAAGTGAAAATAGGCTCACTGCCGGCGAGCTTCTGCATGGGTGGGTTCTGTTGTTCGATGGTGCGACGATACAAGGTTGGCAAACCCGTGGCGAGGCAAAGTGGATCGAAAGGGATGGAATGCTCGAGGTTTCCCAGGGCGGCCCGGGAATGCTGGCCACCACCCGCGCTTACACGGATTATGAACTCCGCGCCGAAGCCTGGCTGGACGAGAAAGCGAACAGCGGCATCTTCCTGCGGTGCCCGCTGGAAGGCCCGATCACCGGTGTAAATGGCTATGAAGTCAACGTCTATGACGCCCAGCCGAAGTTTCCGACGGGCAGCATCGTCGGATTGATACGGCCGAAGAGAACCTTCAAATCGGTAGGGCGATGGGCCTCGTTCGATATCAAAGCCGTCGGAGACCATTTTACGGTGTCCGTCGATGGCATGCGCGCCGTGGATGTGCATGACGGCCGGCATCCGAGCGGCGTGATCGCTCTCCAATATAGTGGAGACGGCCTCGTTCGATTCCGCAACATCAAGATCCGTCCGATTGCCGTGAAGACACGGACAAATATACATTGACAGGGAAGAGCAGGGTAATGACGTGTTGTCTCAAAGGCAGATCCAGATATTACGGAGCGCGCTCGATCGGATTATTCCCGCTGACGATTATCCCGGCGCGTGGGAAGCCGGCGTCGGAGAGTATATCCTGCGCCAGTTGCGTGGGGACCTCGAGCCTCTGTCCGCCGCCTACAGCGAGGGCCTGAATGCGCTCGATGACGAGACTTCCGCGCGGTACGGCTTTGCATTCCAGGAGATCGGGCCGGACCAACAGGACAATCTCCTGCGGCAGCTGGAAAAAGGCGAAAGCGAGACCGTTTGGCCGATCCCGCCTGCCCGTTTCCTTTCCATGTTGATTCATCACGCGGCGGAAGGTTATTATGCCGATCCTGCCAACGGCGGGAACAAGGGCGCTCGATCCTGGCAAATGGTCGGATTCACGCCGGCGGACCCGCACGCGCCCGGCGCCCGCACGGATTTAAGTGAATCGGAGAAGGCGCTACAATGAGCGATTATGATGTGATTATCATTGGAGCGGGCGCCGGCGGCGGTATTGTTGCGGGCGTTCTGGCGGAAGCAGGCAAACGGGTGCTTCTTTTGGAGCGCGGAAGATCTCTCTCCTTTGAAGACATTGGCCGCGACCATTTGCGCAATCAGCGCCTGTCGCTTTATGGTCACAATGCCGGTCCGGATATCGAAGGAAACCCACGCGTGTGGTTAGACGGTTCCGGCGAGCCCCATGCGATCCGTCCGCATGAGGGCGGTTACAACAATAACGCCGCGACCGTCGGCGGCGGCACCCGAGTTTATGGCGCCCAGACGTGGCGCTTTATGCCGACCGACTTCCGAATGGCAAGCCAATACGGCGTTCCCGAGGGAAGCAGTCTATCGGACTGGCCGATTTCGTATGAGGACCTGGAGCCGTTCTACGAGCGCGCGGAGTGGGAGATCGGCGTGTGCGGCGACGGAGAAGCCAACTCTTTCCGCGGACCGCGGCGCAGACCCTATCCCATGCCTCCCATCCCAACAAACGCCTCCAGGCAGGTGCTGGAACGCGGAGCGGCGGCGCTTGGCTGGAATACGTTTCCCGTTCCGATGGCCATCAATACAAAGACGTACCTGGGCCGTCCCGCGTGCATTCAATGTCGCTACTGTGTCGGCTTCGCCTGTCCTTCCGATTCTAAGAATGGCACGCAGAACACGATGATACCGCGAGCCCTTGCCACGGGGGCATGCGAGATGATCACGAGCGCCATGGTGGAGCGTATCGACACCGACTCGCAAGGCAAGGTGACCGGAGTCAGTTATCTGACCGAAAAGGGGGGCCGGATCGCCAATATGACGGCCAGGGCAAAGGTCGTCATCGTTTCGTCGGGCGCGATCGAAACGGCGCGCCTGCTCCTGAATTCCGGAAGCGACCGGCATCCGAACGGACTGGGCAACGAATACGATCAGGTGGGCCGCAACCTGCAGGGACATTACTATCCCGGAGCGCACGCGATCATGCCCGATTCGGTCTATGACGGCATTGGACCGGGCGTTTCAATCGCCACGTGCCAGTTCAATCATGGCAATGAAGGAATCGTCGGCGGTGGAATGCTGGCCAACGAGTTCACCAAATTGCCGATCATCTTCTGGCGCGGCAGCCTGCCGCCGGATGTGCCGCGCTGGGGAATGGCGAACAAAGTGTGGATGCGCAAGAACTTTGGCCGCACGCAACATATCATGGGCCCGGTGCAGGACATTCCGAATCCCGAGTGCCGCGTGACCGTGGACCCGAACCTGCGCGATAAGTACGGGCTGCCAGTGGCCCGGCTCGCGGGAACCACGCATCCCGAAACCGTACGTACGGCCGAATTTATGCGTCTGAAAGCGGAGGAATGGCTGCGCGCTTCCGGTGCGGAACGCGTCTGGAGCTACCCGAGCGGCCTCGGAATGAGCGGCGGTCAGCACCAGGCCGGAACATGCCGTATGGGACTCGACCCAAGATCATCTGTTACGGATCTGTGGGGCCGCGTGCACGCCCACGATAATCTCTACGTGGTGGACGCTTCGCTCCATGTCACGAATGGAGGGTTCAATCCTGTCCTGACGATCATGGCGCTCGCCTTTCGGGCTGCAGAGCGCATCGCTTCAACCGTATAACAATTAGCTGGGGTATATTAATCGCATTATGACGCAAAAGAGTACGGAAAACATCGATATCACGACCCTCTCCAACGGCATTCGAGTCGTTTCCGAGACGGTTCCTTATGTCCAATCCGCTTCCATCGGCCTGTGGGTCGGCGCGGGCTCTCGCGATGAAGACGCGCCGACCGCGGGGATCACCCACTTCATCGAGCACATGCTTTTCAAAGGCACCAAGCGTCGGAATGCCCGGCAGATCGCGGACGAGATCGAGTCGCGAGGCGGGCACTTAAACGCTTTCACCGGCAAAGAGACGACCTGCTACGAGACGCGCGTACTGGCCGAACATATGCCGCTCGCCATGGATATCCTGACCGATATGCTGCGCCACTCGCTGTTTGATTCGGAGGAGATGGAGCGCGAAAAACGCGTCGTCCTCGAAGAAATCAAAATGTATGAGGACACGCCCGAAGAGATAGTTCATGATCTCTTCGAGCAGACGATGTGGACTACCCACCCCCTCGGCAAGTCGGTCATAGGAACGGCGAAGTCCGTATCGGGACTGTCCCGCGACGACATTGCAAGCTATGTGGAAACGCGGTATCGCCCGGATCGGATCGTGGTGTCAGCGGCGGGAAACATCGCGCACAAGGATCTTTTGAAGCTGACGGAGGACGCGCTGGGCGACCTGCAGGGCTCAGCGCCCGCTCGGAAAGTAAAGCGGCCCAAAGTCTCCGGCAAGAGCAAACAGGTGCGGAAGCGGGATGTGGAACAGGTCCATTTCTGTCTGGGCTCCGCCGCCTACAGCAAGCAGGAAAAGGAACGCTTTTCGCTTTCGATCCTCAATAACGTACTCGGCGGCAACATGAGTTCGCGCCTTTTCCAGGAGGTCCGAGAAAAGCGCGGCCTTGCTTATTCCATCGGTTCCTACGGTCGATCTTATCAGGACGGCGGCTTCTTCTGCGTTTATGGAGGCACCAGTCCCAAGACGTACGATCAGGTCCTGGAACTGAGCCGGGCTGAATTCGCGAAAGTAAGAAAAGATGGGTTGA
>JBBRKX010000644.1:0-3830 GCA_038231675.1 Chthonomonadales bacterium
CCGGACGAGGACGTTTGGGAGTATGCGCGCGCCAACGGCTTCACCATCGTCTCGAAGGACTCCGACTTTCAGCAGCGCAGTTTTCTTTACGGCCACCCACCCAAAATTGTCTGGCTTCGTATCGGCAACTGCACCCGGCAGCAGCTCGTCCACCTAATCACGACACACGAGCAGGACATTCGAGCGCTCGATACCGACTCCTTCGAGACGCTTCTCGTCCTTTCGCAGTAACAAAGCAGGCTTACATCGGGTCAGGACGTTCAGTCGAAGATCCCGCATGCTGGACATGGGCGGGGTGGCGAACTGCATTCGGCGTCTGCCATCGATGCGCTTGGGGCCGAAGTGAGAGCGGTTTGCCTCGAAGACGCTGTCCCGAATTGCTTGCTGGGTAGGAGGGAGGAGTAACCTTGAGGTATGTAGGTTCATTGGGACTTGCATGCAGTGGCCAATGGCCGGTGTTAAGGATGCGGAGCTTTACTGTCTGGCGCCGCTCCGGGATTCCTGTTCAGCAGGAGCTTGAGCGAATCGATCGCCCTCTGTGCAGTGTCGAGTTGAAGCCGCTCCTGATCGATCTCTGTACTCTGTTGCGAAGCCGCCTTCTCATTCGGAGCTTTGGCGGGCGGCGCCTCGGTCGGAGCGACGAACAGCGCGGAAAGCGCTTCGTCAAGCGTAGGCCGCATTACGACTTTGTCTCCCGTGACGGCAGTCATCCGCTTGAGTTGCGGTAAATGGGCGCCTTCCGCCTGGAGATAAAGCGGGACAACGTAGGGGAACGAATTCTCGATGGGAATCAACACGAGCTTTCCGCAAATCACTCCCGATCCCTTTTGGTCCCATACGGTCAATTGCTCCGAGATCGTCGTGCTCTGGTCAATCATTGCAGAGATCCGGTTCGGCCGGAAGATCAGTTTATCCTTGGGCAGTTCGTAAAAGAGCCGAAACTTGCTTTTGGCGTTGAAAGTGAGCTTGCCCCGATTAGTGAGAAAACAATATGAAATACGTGACAATGCCCAGCCAAAGCGCCATCCAACTGATCCTCAGAAACAGTTTCGCATCAAACGCAACGGGATGGGGCGCATCGGGGGGAGAAGTCGCGCAATGCCGACATTCGTTGCCGGCAACCGAAACAGCATAGCCGCATTTTGGGCAGGATTCCAAAGGCATTGTATTCTCTCTTTCTATTGTACTGGTGATTGAAGGTTATTATCCACCAACTGTCGGCGTCCGCGTCGAGATAAGCTGCGGCGCCTGTTTTTCAGGATACGGGAGACCTTTGGGTCCGCCCTCCCTCACGTCGCTGGGTGCATCGCTGGCGTTCTCTTTAAAGTTGCTGGCAAACATTGCCGCCAACTCACGCGCCTTGCGGTCATAAGCAGCGGCATCTTTCCATGTGCGCCGCGGCGCGAGGATCTCCGCCGAAACGCCGGGGCAGGACTGAGGCACGCTGATCCCAAATATGGGATCGGTTTCCATCGGAACGTCTGTAAGCGATCCGGATAACACGGCTTTCACCATCGCGCGTGTGGACGAGAGTTTGATCCGCTGGCCCTCTCCGTAAGGGCCGCCGCTCCAGCCAGTGTTGACCAACCAGACGGCCACTTTGTGCTTTGTGATTCTCTCTCCGAGCAATCGCGCATAAGTCAGTGGTGGCAAAGCCATAAACGGTGCGCCGAAACAAGCGCTGAATGTCGCCTCGGGTTCCGTCACGCCCGCCTCGGCGCCGGCTACTTTCGCTGTATATCCGGAGAGAAAATAGTACATCGCCTGTTGAGGGGTGAGGCGCGAGAGTGGCGGCAGGACACCAAAAGCATCGCAGGTCAGCATGATGATAGTTCTTGGATGCCCACCCTTTCCAGAGAGTGTCATATTGGGGATTTGCGTGATGGGGTAGGCGGCTCGCGTGTTTTCCGTGAGCGAGGCATCGTCCAGGTTCACATGGCGAGTGGTGGTGTCGATAGCCACGTTTTCCAGCACGGTGCCGAATCGGCGGGTGGTCTCATAGATCTCCGGTTCGTCTTCGCGCGAGAGGCGGATGACCTTTGCGTAGCAGCCCCCCTCAAAGTTGAAAACGCCATCGTCGCTCCAGCCGTGTTCGTCGTCACCGATCAATGTGCGTTCCGGATCGGTGGAGAGGGTTGTTTTGCCGGTGCCTGACAGGCCGAAGAAGACAGCCACGTCATTCTCGTCCTTGCCGTAGTTGGCCGAGGAGTGCATGGCCATGACCTGACGTTGAGGCAGGAGATAATTCATTACTGTAAAGATGGACTTCTTGATTTCCCCGGCGTAGGCCGTCCCTGCGATGAGGATAAGCTTCTGTCCGAAATGCAGCAGCACAAAGGCTTCTGAGTGCGTGCCATCCACCTCTGGGTCGGCTTGAAAGCCCGGCGCATGAATTACCGTGAACTCAGGTTTGTGGCGCGCGAGTTTCGCCAGGTCGAGTTCGCGGATGAACATATTGCGCGCAAACAAGGCGGGCCACGCGCGCTCCGAGATGATGCGGATTGGCAAGCGGTACCGCTCGTCCGCGCCAGCATAACAATTCTGAATGAAGAGATCCTTTCCTTGAAGGTAAGCGAAGAGGCGGTGTTTGATGCTCTCGAACTTTGCCGGCTCGATGGGCCGATTCACCTTGCCCCAATGGATGAGGGCTTCGCTGGACGGTTCCCGGACGAAGAACTTGTCCTTTGGCAAGCGCCCCGTGAATTGCCCGGTGCGCACGACGAGCGGCCCGAGATGACTCAGCGTACCCTCGTAGCGGCGGATTGCTTCCTCATAGAGCGCCGGCGCCGGTGAGTCCCAATGAATGTTGCCAAGGTTTTCGAGACCGAGATGCTTCAGGCTCTCGATTCTGTCAAGCGGTACGGTATCCATGGTGTTGTTTTTTTAGGCAAACAATCATTTAAGGCGGAAACTCGGAGGAACAGTGGAGCGCAAGTCTGCAAAATGTTCAAAAGCATAACGTACTGAGGCTCGCCCAGACCAATACCTCCTCTGCGCCCCCTTCATAGCCTCCAGCTATACGGCAACCTGCGCTGCTGCATCCTCCCTTGAAACCCGCCTCCCCGACTGGACTGTGCGTTATCTACGGATTCTCGCGAGATTTACGGACGCTCAGGTGGGTGGACTTGCATCATTGTTAACGGCGCGTTTAACCAACCGTTTTCATCCATGCCTTTTGGGTATGACCCGGTGATTCGGGAAGTATTGGTCGATCTCGCGAAAGACCAGGGTGAACCAAAGCGGACACTTCATGAGATCATGAAGAGATTAGCGATGCCCAGATACTCATGCGTTCTACGAGATCGAACTGAGCGCTGGAGAGCGGTTGCGCGTGCCAGGCGGGTATGAGCGCGAGAAGGTCCGCGGCGGGCTTTCTCTCCTATTGCAAAACAGGCCGTGGGCTAAGGTCCGTCACTTTCGCCGCTTATGCGGCGGCGGGAGAAGAGGCGTATTTGAAATCACGCTCGGCGCATCGAGCTTCGTCTCCTTGAAGAACTTTTCGAGATCCTTCTCGGAAAATGCTTTGTGGACGAGCTCGCTGCGGTGCGCCTCCTCGGAGGTGGCGTTTTCGAGTTCCTCTACATCGCGAACGATATAAGGCGTCAGAAAAATCAGGAGTTCCGTCTTCGTTTCGCCCTTCACTGTCCGCTTAAACGGCAGGCCGAGAAGGGGGATGTCGCCCAGATACGGAATCTTTTGCACGGATGACGTCTTCTGCGTCTGAAGCAATCCGCCGATAACGGATGTCTTTCCGTCGGGCGTTACCACTACCGTCTCGGCGGAGCGCTTGGCGATCACGGGCGAACTCGCCGTGTTGGATATTGCAACCG
>JBBRKX010000645.1:0-3826 GCA_038231675.1 Chthonomonadales bacterium
AGACCGCGCCTCTAAGCGGATCCAATGCCATGGCGTGAACGAGATGCTCCGGATCCCCGGTGAGAGCGGCCTCGGCGATCAATGCCTGGACGTTGATGTTCGTCTGGCACAGGGCGGCGCACTGGGGAGGGAGCGCTCCAACGCGGGTCGGATGCAGACCCGTGTCGTCGGCAAACGTCGGCACCTCGACGCAGCAGCCATCCGGAAGGTTCGGGATATAGCCGTCGTTGCGGACGTTTCCCATCAACCGGAACGGCTTTCCGGTGACGACCGCTTCCAGGATATAGGAGCAATATTCTACACTGCGTTTTTCGATCTTTGTGGATTCGAACTGAAGCGGATCGACCTGGGCGTACTTTTCCGCCATCGCTTTGCCCCATTTATAGTAGGCTCCCGACTCGCCGCCGAAGGCAGGCTCGTCGCAGTAGAGATCCAGAGCGGCTTTGCTCTTCCGAAACCAGGGAACGTACTCGGAAAGGTGTCCGGTGGATTCGGTCATGAAGTAGCCGAACTGGCGGAAGACCTCGCCGCGCACCTTTTCATTCTTGTAGTATTGGGGCTGCTCGAACTTCTCGCGCAGTTCGGGGTAGAGATCGCGGCCCTTGTGCTCCAGTTTTAGGAACCAGTCCATGTGGTTGATGCCGCCGCAGACATAGGTGATCTCCTCCTTGGGCACATCACAATATCCCGCGATCAGGTCGAGCGTCGTCTGCACGCCATGGCACAGTCCAATGAAGGGAACATGGGAGACACGGCCCAGGGCCAGGCAATTCGCGGCCATGGGATTGGCATATTGCAGCATGATCGCGCCCGGCTTCGCCACCTGCTCCATGTCGCGGGCGATATCGACCAGCACGGGGATATGGCGCTGTCCACGGAAAATCCCGCCGGGACCGAGCGTATCGCCAATGCACTGATCGACGCCGTATTTGAGAGGGATCTCGTAGTCCACCCCATAAGCGTGAAATCCTCCGACCTGGATCATGACGACGACAAAGTCCGCATTTTGGATCGCTTCGCGCCGGTCGGTGGTCGCCCAGACGCAGCCGGGCAGACCGTTGTCCTTGATCATACGCTGCCCGAACGATTCCATCCGGCGCAGCTTCTCTTCCGTCGGGCTCATCAGGGCGAACTCGGAGTCGGCCAGAGCGGGCGTCGCCATGATGTCGCTCATCAGGGTTTTACAAAAGACGACGCTTCCCGCGCCGATCATCGCAATCTTCTTTGACATCACCATTTCTCCATGGCCCTGAAATAAATCGATGGGCCGGCGGCAACGTGCCGTGGCGCTCCAAAAGGTTGGGGATTGCAGACGGAGCAATAAATCCTCGGTCCCGCAATCGCTTCAATGGAAACTGTGTTCGACCTGATGCGCCGTATTTCCTACGCTGGTTTGAAAAGCATAGGCGCATCGTTTATAAAATCCCCTGTTTTTCCAGCAGGTGCGGGGTCCATGCTTGACGGGGAAGCGGCGGGGATGTATAGTTTGAAGAGTTCGGTAGTGCAGGCAAATAAGATTGCCCACATCCGTTTTTTGAGACGACCAGGCCCGAGCGTTACGTTCACGTAAACAAAATAAATTGGCGGCAAGGAGATACTGGTATGAAGATCGGCATCAATCATTGGACGTTTCCGACGTCTCTTTCGCTTGAGGAATCGTTTGCGCTTGCAAAGCGAGCGGGCTGCGACCATATCGAGGTCAACCTGGCGAAGGAGGGGGAGCTCTCCCTTGCAACAAGCGAGAAGGAAGCCCATGCGTTGAAGGCCGCCGCGACGAGCTCGGGCATCGAGATCAGCAGCCTGTCCAGCGGACTGTACTGGCAATTCTCGCCCACGAGCAATGATTCCGGGATACGGAAACAGGCGGCGGAACTTATCCAGCACCAGCTCCAGGTGGCGGCGTGGATGGGATTGGATGCTATCCTGGTGGTGCCGGGAACCGTGACTCCGGAGGTCGGTTATGAAGTCGCGTACCAGCGCGCCTCGGCGTTCATCGCCGCCGCCGCGCCGGAGGCGCGGCGCACGGGGGTGGCGATAGGGGTCGAGAACGTCTGGAATAAATTTCTGTTGAGTCCCCTGGAAATGCGCGCCTTCCTCGATTCCTTCGACGATCCGGCACATGTAGGATGTTACTTTGATGCGGGCAACATACTTGCGTATGGGTATCCGCAGGACTGGATCCGAACCCTTGGGAGTCGGATCAAGCGCGTGCATGTCAAGGATTTCGACTCCAACGTCGGCGGCCATAGCGGCTTTCGAAATCTCCTTCAGGGCAACGTGCCCTGGAAGGAAGTGCGCACGGCGCTGGAAGAGATCGGCTACGACGGATACGTGACGGCGGAAGTGTCCGGGTACAATGTCCATCCGGAGCTGGGGCTCAAGCACATCGCGGAATGTCTCCGCGCCGTGTTTCAATCCTAGTTGTCCGAACATTCAGGAGGGAGCACGCCGAGACCATGTCTTTGATGCGCCAGGAAATATCAGAGCAGCCGCAAGTGATCGCGCAAACCATGGAGCGCGAGACCGGCGCGATCGCGCGGCTTGTAGAGGATCTGCGGGACCGCGACATCCGCTATGTGGTTATTGCGGCGCGAGGCACTTCCGACAACGCCGCCACCTATGCGAAATATATGCTCGAAATCGTAGTGGGCGTTCCTGTCGCGCTGGCGGCTCCTTCCGTCTATACGCTCTACAATGCCTCTCCGCGCCTTTCCGGGTGCCTGATGCTCGGCATCTCGCAGTCGGGGCAAGCCACGGATGTCGTTCAGACCCTTTCGGCCGCGCGGTCCGCAGGCGCGCTGACAGCGTGCATCACAAATGTTCGGGATTCTCCGATTACCGAGGTCAGCGATCACGTCCTGCTCTGTCACGCCGGCGTGGAACAGGCTGTCGCCGCCACCAAAACGTATACGACCGCGCTCGCGCTGGTTGCCATGCTGGCGGGACAATGGGGAGATCACGCGGGCGTGCTGAACGGCCTGAGGGCGTTGCCGGAGCTGATACAGTCTACGATGGCCATGGATGCCCCCATCGAAGAGGCCGTGGAGCGGTATCGCTATATGCCGGAGTGCGCGGTGCTTGCGCGTGGTTTGAATCAACCCACCGCGCTGGAAGCGGCGCTGAAGATGACGGAAACCAGTTACCTCGTCGCCAAACCGTATTCCGGCGCGGATTTTCTACACGGTCCCATCGCCATGGTTTCGGAAGGTTTTCCATGTATTTTGTATGCTCCGGATGGGCGCGCATTCCCTTTTATGATGGAACTCGCGCTGAAGCTTAGGGAGCGGTCGGCCGAAATGGTGATCATTGCAAGAGACGTGGAGATCCTGCAACTCGCCACGCGACCGCTTCGCGTGCCCACAGATGTCGATGAGCTGCTGAGCCCTCTGCTCTACATCGTCCCGGGGCAGCTCTGGGCAAACCATCTGGCCGTCGCGCGGGGGCACAATCCAGACCGACCACGCGGGTTGAACAAAGTGACTCTGACCCGATAATGATTCCTTTTTCTCTCCCAGGGTCATTCCGTTTTCGTTTGGGACGTGGCAACTTAAGTCGGCGGAATGAATTCCTCCGCTGGGGGCACTGCGTGCCGCGCGTCCTATCGGACGCAAAGGCGCTTTCCTGGCAAGAACAGAATGACCCTGTTTCTCTCCTATTCGACGAGGATTAATCCCTTATGCTGGACAAAACCGAGGATGTTTCTCCTGGCCCGACGACAAGCCGGGATTGGATGCGCATTGGCTTCTTCTTTTCCCTGGGCGCCGTTCTGCTTGCCGCGCTGGCGGAGATTGTGATCTGGTTTTCAAGAGCCACATTGGAGATGATC
>JBBRKX010000646.1:0-3826 GCA_038231675.1 Chthonomonadales bacterium
CGCACATTCCGGTGAACACACCAAAAGTGTGGTACTTGGGCACGAGTCAGGTTTGGCGAAGGTATTGTACAGTGAGAGACCATTAATGTTTGCCTGCAATAACTCTTTCAAGTGGTACTGTCTTACCCTGCCGGTATTCCTGCAATGCTTCGTCAGCCATTGCCGCAATTACGTCCCAATTGTCTCGGAACTCCTGCTGCCAACGCAATTCGTCAGCTTCCTCTTCTTCCGTAGAGGCAATGTGGACAGGATAAGGCGTGTCGTCCATGGCTGTCTTGTCAGACCAAGTGATTGACATTACTCTTCCCCTTGCATCCTCATGGTAAAACGGCGACGACGTAAGCGCGGTCGCGGTAACACCAACGTGACTCGAATTCATAGCGAACCCAGCAATGACGTAAGCCGTGATTTGAATGTTGTATGCGTTCATTGTTTATTAAATATCTCATGTCCGGCAGTTGTCAACGATTCTGAGGGATCTTTGATCTGTCCGAATGCGACCTCGTATTGGTCTATTGCCATCTTCATTGCGGCAGCAAGACGCTTAGCGTGTCCAGGACTCATGTATACCCGCGTGGTACTTGGCGATTCTAGCGGATTATCTGCATTGACTAATCCAAATTGAATTACCACTTCCTCTGGCCCGATAGACACTCCTGCGATATTGACGTAAATCTTTGTTTCATTAGGAGATGTATACATGCGAGGTTCGGCGATACGATATTTTATTTCACGATTGTTTATTTCTTCACTCACTGTAAGCCTCCCACCCGGTAACCACCATCCCTAAATCCTAATTGTGGCAGAAACACATCTGATCTCCACCGGCAGATTTGGTTCAGATGTATGTGTTAGCACATACATCTGATCTACAAAATAAGACATATCATGTCCTGTATTATACGTTAATCTCCGAATAATCCCTCCGTTACTTCAATACCTTCGCTAAAACTGCGACTACCCATACATCTCATCAGAGACAAACGTACACTGCGCGAGGCACTCAATAATGGCACCCGGTGCTTGCTGAACACCATGTTCGACGCCGCAATAGCGTCTTTGGAGACGGATGTGCGTAGAAATGCCCACACTTTGGCCGAAATTTTGGCGAAGGTATTGTTACTTTAAAACTATTTGTACTCCGTAGGATGACAGTCTAGCAGTAGAGATGTACGCCATTAGAGTACTCTAGGGGTAGAATGGGACGACTCAGCAGAACGGGTTAGTGCTAGTGGCAGGCTAACCCGTAGGTTGAATGTACAGTCATTGGTCTACTATTGTCAAGCCGGTTACGTCAAGTACATAAGACTTAACATAGGCCGTGTTGCTAGTTGGCGGCCTGCACCTGCATGGGGTCCGGACGGGAGAGGGTAAGCGTGAGGCGCGCGGCCCGATCGGGCGGAGAGGCGGCGAGAATAAGACCTACCTGCTGCTCGTCCATCCGGCGCAGCAGCGCGATCACCTGGCCGTCCGGCAGCTTTGTAAAGATACGCGTGACGGCCTCCGGAGCCATTTCTTCGTAGACGCTGGCCATGCGCGTGAGTTGCTTCGGGTCCGGAGTTGCGGACTGCGACGCCGTTTGGGCCTGCACCGTGGACTTCTGCTGCGCCTGACGCTCCGACTCCCAGGCATCCCGCTCCTGCTGAAGCGCGGCGCGCTCAGTGACAAGAGCGCGCTTCTGCGCCGCCAGCGGATCGGGAGGAAGCGCGACCGCAGCCCGCCGCAGAGCCGGCACTGCGGGAGAGTTAAGCCCGATCCGCGCCAGCATCGACCGCAGAGCAGGACTCTTCCTGGCCATGCTCTTCACGGGAATGATCCCGATTTTTGCCAGGCCGTATGCTCCGCCCACCATAACGCCAAGCAGCACGATCAACACAATTATTTTCTTCATCACTTCCCTACTCCGCGTCCCTGTCGCTTAACGTGCGCCGATCATTCCCGTAATCTTGCGGACGTAATCCTGCGTCTCGGCGAACGGCGGCACGCCGCCATATTTACGCACCGCGCCGGAGCCGGCATTGTAAGCGGCCAGCGCTTTCGGAATATCGCCGTTGAATTCGCGAAGGAGGCCGGCAAGATGGCGTGTCCCCGCCGCGATGTTCTGTTCGGGGTCGTACGCGTCCTTGACGCCATACCCTTGCGCGGTCTCGGGCATCAGCTGCATCAGTCCCTGCGCTCCGGCCGCCGAATGGCTCTTGGTATCTCCGCCTGACTCCTGTTGAACGACGGCGCGAACAAGATCCGGGCTGAGGCCGTTCTGAGCTGAGTAGCGAGCGATCAGCGACTCCACATTGGGCGAAAACGGTCCGGCGGCGGGCCCGAGTGTCCGAAGACGCACCGCGCCGTTTGCCTGCGCGAGCAGGACATCGAACGGCTGTTTCACGGCGGCAGCCAGCCCGGCGGGCCCTGCGGAAACCGCAGCGGACGGCTGAACCGTGGGGGCGGCCGGTGCTCCCAACATTCCCAGGCGGGCTTCTATCTCTTGAATGCGGCTGGTCACCGCCTGCAAATGGCTATCCATAATCGCCTCTCCTCAGTTCCGTTTCAAATCGGTTCAGTGGAACAACCTCAAGCGGCTTTCTGCTGTTCCGTGACGCGTGTATACCGCAGGGTCGCCATCTCATCCATGGTATCCTGCTCCTGTTTCAGACTCAGGGAAACGTAGGCCGCTTTTTCCTTCTCCTTCAGACTCGTAACGGCTTCGCGTGCCTGGCGGGCCGCAACCAGCGCCTTGAGCATTTCCGCCGCCACGATTCGCGCCGTTTCCGCCCTGCGCTCCTGCTGCTCTATTCCGGCGAGCAGCGATTCGAGGTAACGCTCACGATCCAGGATCGCGGGCGCGTCGAACTTCTGGCCGGAAACCGTCCCCGGACGGCCGGCGATCGTATCTCGAAACTCGCGCCGAAGCTCTGCTATCCGCGCTTCTGCGGCGAGAAGCTGTCCCTGGGCCATGGAATAATCTTGCTCTCGGAGGTTCTCGATGGTCTCTCGATGTCGGAGCACGGCTTCGAGCTGAAAAATAAATCGTCGCATGCGTGTCTCCGTAAATTAATTCTTGGGAAACTGCATCACCATCTGGCGAAGCGTTTCGTGATAGGGGCTTTGCTCGTCCGATCGCTGGCGAAGAAACAGGTTCACCTGATCGATTTTAGAACGCGCTCTGTCGATGCGTGGGTTGCTTCCCTCGACATAGGCCCCGATATTGATAAGATCCTCCGCGCCCTTGTACGTGGCAAGGATGTCTCGGAGGCTGTTCGCGGCTTCCCGCTGTTCCGGATAGGTGATCGCGGGCATGACTCGACTGATGCTCTGCAGCAGATCCACCGCCGGATAATGGCCGCGATGCGCCAGATCTCTGGAGAGAACGATATGGCCGTCCAGAATTCCACGAACGGCGTCTGCCACCGGTTCGTTCATGTCGTCGCCGTCCACGAGCACCGTGTACAGCCCGGTGATGCTTCCGGTTCCGGTTCCGGATGTTCCGGCCCTTTCCAGCAAACGCGGCAGCATCGCGAATACACTGGGCGTATAACCGCGCGTGGCGGGTGGCTCACCGATGGCAAGACCGATCTCGCGTTGGGCCATCGCCAGGCGCGTCACCGAGTCCATCATGAGCATAACGTTCGCGCCAAGGTCCCTGAAATATTCCGCGATCGCCGTGGCGACGAAGGCGGCTTTGATGCGAACGAGCGCGGGCTGATCGGATGTGGCCACGATGACCACCGATCTGCCCACCCCTTCCGCTCCTAAACTTTCTTCCACGAAATCGCGCACTTCACGTCCTCGCTCGCCGACGAGCGCGATCACGTTCACATCGGCGTTGGTA
>JBBRKX010000647.1:0-3824 GCA_038231675.1 Chthonomonadales bacterium
CGGCGAGCGGCGGAATGCCTATCGTGCATGATTCTTGCGACATATGCGACTCCCTATTCCCACCCGCATCTCCGCCTATCCCTTCCCCGCAGGGAAGGGGTGACCCCGGCGGCCCTATCCCCCCGCCCCTTCCCCACGGGGAAGGGGTGACCCCGGCGGCCCTATCCCCCCGCCCCTTCCCCACGGGGAAGGGGTGACCCAGGTATTCGCCTTCGTAGCTTTACTCCATAAGGAAGTCGATTTCCTCTCTCGGTTTCTCCGTTTTGGCTTCGCGGCAAGGGGTGAGCTAGGGGGCCCTATCCCCCGGCCCCGTTCCCCGCAGGGAAGGGGTGACCCGAGTGGTCGCCATCGTAGCTTTACTCTATAAGGAAATTTAACGCCTGTTTCCTTTTGGGCTTTGCGGAGAAGGATGGTGACCCGAGTGGTCATCATCATAGATTTACTCATGAGGAGGTCTATTCCGACGGTGGCGCGTTTGAGCCGCCTTGGAATATGTTATTTACCTTTGAGCGATTCATGTGTGGAGATTTTGATGTTGCAATGATGCAGGATTCGTTGCAGAGAAGCGTCCATATGGCTTGTGTGCGCTCGGTGTTTTTATACGCTGGCGATGACGCTGTAAATTCTTTCCTGCTGTGCTCTCATAAAGATTAGGGGACGGATATTGGACAAAACGAGAATCGTTAGAGGTCCGCGCGATAGTCGTAAGCAGACCCTTGCTCAAGAGATGCGGCGCAACATGACCTTGCACGAAGCCATATTATGGCGGCGTCTGCGCGCAAACGGTCTCAACGGCCTGCATTTCCGACGTCAACAAGTGATCGACGGCTATATCGTGGACTTCTATTGTCACGAAGCAGGCCTGATCATAGAAGCAGATGGAGCTTCCCACGAGACAAAAGCCGATTATGACGCGTGGCGCACCCACATGATAGAAGCCCGAGGGCTCCTCGTGGCGCGCTTTTCCAATGATCGAATATCACACGACCTCGAAGCCATACTGAATGAAATCCAGCAAATCGCCCGTCGTCACCAATCGAAGAGTGAATAGAAATTACAAAACGCATAACATCTCTAAGGAGCGACTCTATTGACCTGCTTCGGATAAAGAATTACTCTACGACAAGGAAGCCGCTAAATCTCAAAACTTGGGTTATCCATTTCGCTTGGTGGGAATGGAAAGGTGCCGGGGTAGGAATGGACTGAACCCCATCCACGCGAAGCAGGCTGGGGAAGGTTATGGGAATAGCTTCCTTATGGAGTAAGTCTACGATGGCAAAAACTCGGGTCACCCCTTCCCTGCGGGGAACGGGGCCGGGGGATAGGGACCCAGGACATGGATCGCGCTGGGATATAAAAGGAACTCGACGGGGGTGACGCCGCACAGATCACCGTCCACCAGTAACGGTGTGGGAGGATCGGTCTCAATAAGAATATGTTTTCCGCGGAGCATCGTCACTTTGGGATGTGTCACATGCGTTCCGCGGAATACCTGGGGAAAGGCGCGCAGAAACTCCAGGGTTCCGGCTTCCTGAAGAAGACAGAGGTCGAAGAGTCCATCGTTGATTTGCGCATCCGGGGCGATGTGCATTCCTCCCCCATAAAAACCGGCGTTCGCGACCGCGCAAAGCATGGCGCGCAGGGTATGAACCTCGCCGTCGATAGTCAGGCGCATGGAGACCGGCTTGAAATGCATCAGGGAGTGGAGGACGGCGGCGATGTATGCGTTCGTTCCCTTCAGAAAGCGGAATCCGCTGTTTACGCGCTGGGCCACGACGGCATCGAACCCGCAGCCCGCGACATTGATAAACCACCGATCGTGGGTCCGGCCCAGATCGACGGGTTGGGGAACGCCGCACATCAGAATATCGACGGCGGAGGAGAGATTTCGAGGAATGCCTACCTGTCGCGCGAAGTCATTTCCCGTTCCAAGCGGAATCAAGCCTAGATGTGCCGTGCTGCCGGCCAATCCATTTAAAACCTCCCCGAGAGTGCCATCGCCGCCTGCCGCGGCCACCACCTCCGCGCCCTGCTCAGCTGCCTCGCGCGCCAATACCGTCCCGTCGCCGGACTTCGCGGTCTCGACTATTTTCCACGTCGTCGGGCGTTGTTCCGTTCGGTTAACGGCGTTTGCCAGGGCGGCTTCGAGTTGGGCCCGGCATTTTCTTCCCTCCCCACGTCCCGACGCGGGGTTCAGGACAACGGTTACCTGGCGGGTCGGTCTCACGTTTTTTTTCGGGGTATCCCACGCATCCATAGAACCTCTTCCGGCAACGGATACTGCGGTGTCAACTTTGCTTGTGGGGCGCTGCGTCATCGCTCGGCCGCCCGTATCGCACCAGACTCTGATTCTTATAAGCTGGATCGCTCGTGACTTCTCGTCCGAACCAGGGCAGGGGCGTGAACCTTTCACTGTCTGCTTCCGATGGAAACTCGATTTCCGCGACGATCAGTCCCGCGAGAGTTCCCTCATACACGTCCAGTTCGATCGTGTATCCCTGGTAGGGGATCTCGTACCGCCGTTTTTCAAGCCGCTTTCCTGTAGTTGCCGGCCATAGACTCGCGTACTGCTCTCGCGAAATTTCGATCTCGAACTCGCCACGCGAAAGCGTGCCCGTCGTCTTAACGGTTTCGAAGTATCGATCTCCCTTTTGCCGAATCCGCACTTCCGTGCCATCCTCGGAGATGGCAAGATAACCCTGGATGATCTGGTTTGATTTTGCACCGCTCAGATCGGGTTGGTTGGGCACCAGAAATTTGCGTTCGATCTCTAAATGAGACAATTGCGAACTAACGTCGCCCTGTAATTCTTCCCGAGACACCACGATAATCTCCCTTCATTGTGAATTATATCACTTTAGCGGAACCGCGTCCGTGATAGAGACGTCTGCAACTATATTAAACATGGTTTCGTGCTTCCAATTTTGGAAGCGAAAGGAGGACCTTATGGAAGTCGTGGTCCCTCTGCTACTTATTCTACTGGCATTTTGCGACCAAAAATCCTGGCTTTAAACTGCCTATTTATCCATTTCAGCCGCGCCTCGAACTTCGAGGCGCGGCTTTGTCATTTGTTTTTCACGCTTATGCGATTAGGGTATTCTCGCCCGATTACGCAAAACCAGGGCAGAGGATTTCAAATCGGAGGCAGGAAGGGAGAAACAATTGCCCTGGCGAAAAGACCCTCAATAGGAATGTTTACTTTTGCAACGTCGTGCCTGGTTCACAAGGAGTATCTGATGTGTTGCTTTTCTATTAAGATCAAGTCCGTAAGCGATACAAAGATTTTTACGCGATCGAGCGCACATGGCCGCCAGTTCGCGGTCTACAGCATGGCGCTCGATAGCCCTGCTGACGTCGCCATGATCCTGCCCATTCCGACGCCCCCGCGTTCGCGCGAAGACGCGGTCCGCTTTATCAACCTGGAAGAGTATAAAAATTTCTTCGACGATATGGAACTTGGTTTCCCGCATCCGCGTTCTCTTTCCATGCCTGGTGGCACTAAATCTCTCGCACATTCGAAATCCAAACTCGTTGTGCATCAGGTGGGGAGCTATGAAGCCTCTTTTGTGCCGAGCGATCAGGATTTTACTCGTCTCGACGCGCGTTTCCGACTCCCTGCAAGCACCTGGGCCAGCCTACCGATCTACCATGACTATGGCTTCGCCGTATTCAAGCTCAAAGCCGGAGCGCAGACGGTTCATCCGATGGCGTTCGAGTTTCCGCGCAGAGATCCAAGCAAACTATTCTTCCCGACCGTCCATATCCATGACGGCAAGGTACACCAGACGGCGGAATTCGATCATACTCTCTACTGTCAGAAGAGC
>JBBRKX010000648.1:0-3824 GCA_038231675.1 Chthonomonadales bacterium
CGACAGGCCATTATCAGCCCGGACCGGACCGTTATCTCGATCAAGCGCAGAATGGGAACCTCGGATAAGGTTTCGATCGACGGTAAGCCGTACTCCCCGGAAGAGATTTCGGCGATGATCCTGCAAAAGCTGAAGACCGACGCGGAAGCGTATCTCGGGCAGCCGGTAACGGAAGCGGTCATCACCGTGCCCGCATACTTCAACGACGCCCAGCGCACCGCGACCAAAAACGCGGGAGAGATCGCGGGCCTCAAGGTGCTCCGGATCATCAACGAGCCAACCGCCGCGGCCCTTGCGTATGGACTGGACAAGAAGAAGGAAGAGAAGGTCCTGGTATTCGACCTTGGCGGCGGCACCTTCGACGTCTCGGTTCTGGAGATCGGCAAAACCGAGGATGGCGGCACGGTCCTGGAAGTTCTGTCCACCAGCGGAGATACCCATCTCGGCGGCGACGACTGGGATCAGCGCATTGTCGATTTCGTGGCGGAAGAGTTCCGAAAAGAGACCGGCATCGATATCAAAAAGGATAAGCAGGCGCTCCAGCGGGTTCGGGAAGCCGGCGAAAAAGCCAAAATCGAGCTTTCCAACGTTACCCAATCGAACATCAACCTGCCGTTCATCAGCAGCACGGCGGAAGGTCCGGTCCATCTGGACGTCAGCCTGACCCGCGCAAAGTTCGAAGAATTGACCCGCGACCTCGTCGACCGGTGCAAGGGACCGTTCGAGAGCGCTCTGTCGGACGCGAAACTGAAGGCAGGCGACATCGATGAGATCGTCCTCGTAGGCGGATCGACGCGCATGCCGATGGTTCAGGATCTGGTCCGTCAGCTTGGCGGGGGTAAGGAACCAAATAAAGGCGTCAACCCGGACGAAGTCGTCGCCGTCGGCGCGGCCGTGCAGGCGAGCGTTCTTTCCGGGGAGGGCGGACCGGGAGGCAGCAACATCCTTCTCCTGGACGTCACTCCGCTTTCGCTGGGCATCGAGACGCTGGGCGGCGTGATGACGAAGCTCATCGAGCGCAACACGACCGTTCCGACGCGCAAGAGCGAAACGTTCAGCACGGCGGAAGACGGACAGACCAGCGTGCATGTCAAGGTCTATCAGGGCGAGCGTGAAATCGCGGCGGCCAACAAACTGCTGGGCGACTTCCAGCTCACCGGGCTTCCGCCCGCGCCGCGCGGTATCCCGCAGATCGAGGTCGCATTCGATATCGATGCAAACGGGATCGTCTCGGTATCGGCGCGCGACAAGGGCACCGGCCGTGAGCAGAAGATCACCATCACGGGATCGGGCAGTCTGAACAAAGACGAGATCGATCGCATGGTGAAAGAGGCGGCGGCGCATTCGGAAGAGGATAAACTGCAGCGCGAGCGCGCTGAAGCGCGTAACCGTGCCGAATCGCTGATGTACCAGACCGAAAAGCAGGTCAAGGACCTGGGCGACAAGGTTTCGGGCGATCTGAAGACGGCCGTGGAAACGAATATCAGCAACCTGCGCACCGCGCTGAACAGCAATGACACGAGCGTAGAAGAGCTGCAGAGATTGACGACGGAATTGGAGCAGTCCGCTTACAAGCTGTCCGAACTTCTCTATCAGCAGGCCACCGCGGCCGAGAACGCGCAGGACGGCCACGCCGAGCACGACGGGCATACGGAAGGCGAGGCGGCGCCCCATGGCGAACCGCACGACGAGACCGTGATCGACACCGAGTTCAAGTAAGAGTTACGTGCCGCATCGGGGCCCGCAGCCGGGTCCCGATGCTTCCAAAATCAAAAGGGAAAGACATTGAAGGAGACAAAGGCCATGAACAATCGACTTGACCATGATCTGCTGTCCACTTTTCTACGGACCCATGAGGATGTCACTCGGGCGCTGAACCCACGAGCGGGGCAGCCGCGCGAGCATGTTTCCTCGCATGTATGGAGTCCGGCAGTGGACGTCTACGAAGATCAGGACAGCATTGTCATCCAGGCGGACCTGCCCGGCGTAAAGCAGGAAGACATCGATATCGAGATGAATGGCGATAGCCTGACGATCAAGGGCGAGCGCAAATTCGAGGACCCCGCCCGTCAGGACAGGTATGTCCGTGTAGAACGCCAGTATGGCGCTTTCCAGCGCAGCTTTACGATCGGCATCCCGATCGAAGCGGACAAAGTAAAAGCAACCTACCGGAATGGGACGCTGGAGCTGACAATACCTAAATCGGAAGCGACGCGGCCGAAAAAGGTGCAGGTAAGCGTCGAATAATCACAGTGTGGGGGTGATGAGCGTGAGCGGTAAGGATTATTACAAAATACTCGGCGTGCCGAAAACAGCCACGGAAGAGGACATCAAGAAAGCCTACCGGAAGCTGGCGCGCAAACATCACCCCGACCTGAACGCAGGCGACAAAAAGGCTGAAGAGCGGTTTAAGGATGTTCAGGGGGCCTATGACCTCCTTTCCGATCCGGCCAAGCGATCGAAGTACGATATGTACGGCGACAACTGGGAGCATGTTCAGCCGGGAAACCCGGGAGCGAGCGCGGGCGGCGGCAGAGCCGGCGCGGCAGGGAGTCCGTTCGTCAATTTAGACCTGAACACCGGGCAATCCGGCGGCTTCGAAGATTTGTGGGAGCTTTTTGGAGGGCGTGGAAACCGCCGTACCCGCCCTGGAACGGGATTTCCGGGCCGATCCGCCGCACCGCCGGAGGATGTGGAATATAGCCTTGATGTTTCGCTCGAAGACGCATATCGCGGGGTCACAAAGCGTATCAACGTGACGGTCGAGGACATCTGTCCCGAATGCGAAGGGATCGGATTGAAACGCAATTCGCGCGGGCAGTTCGATGCAAACGGGCCGGTCTGTCCGAAATGCCGTAGCAGGGGCCGTGTCGAGGCCTCTCGCACGGGAGATGTGGCTATCCCGGCGGGCGCATGGGATGGGCTTCGTCTTAAGCTTTCCGGGCAGGCAGGGGCGGACGCAAACGGGCAAAAGGGCGATCTCTATGTGGTATTGCATATTCTTCCGCACGCTCGCTTCGAGCGGGAGGGTCAGAATCTTTCGTTCGATGTGAGTGTGCCTTATACCATCGCGGCGCTTGGCGGAGAGATCAACGTGGAAACTCTCGGCGGCCAGAAGCGCCAACTGTTGGTTCCGGCGGGAATACAGACCGGCCAGAAAATGCGATTGAGCGGGCAGGGGATGCCCGCCCTTCAGGATAGGAAGGCCGGCGATGCCTTCGCCCGCGTAAAGATCACGGTTCCGCGTGATCTCAGTGAACTGGAACGCGGCCTTCTGGAGCAGCTCGCCCAGGTTCGCAACGAGCCGATCCGCCCGAAGGCCTCGTAGCAGCCGATGGCGCTCTGGAGTATAGCCGCCCGGGCGCTTTTACGGAGGTTGAGGAGAGATTCCATGGCCGCGCACGTCAATACAGAACCCGTCTATATGATCGGTGTCGTGGCTGAGCTGACCCAGATGCACGCGCAGACGATCCGTCTGTACGAGCGGCTCGGGCTGGTGACACCACAACGCAAAAACAAGAACCGCCTGTATTCGGACCTGGATGTGGAGCGTTTGCGCCAGATCCGACGCCTGACGCAAGACATGGGCGTGAACCTTGCGGGAGTCGAGGTGATCCTGGATCTGCTGGCCAGATTGGAGCAACTCCAGGTGGAGCGGGACGCATTCGAGCGGCGCGGCGCGGAAATAGAAGCGCGTGTGCGCGAGTACCTCGAGCGAACCAGCGGAACGTTCCCTTGACTGGATCCGCTCAGTCCTCTTTCGCTGGGAGCCCGCCCGATCTACAATGCGCTTCCCAGACCGCCGGAGGGGATGGTGATCCGAC
>JBBRKX010000649.1:0-3823 GCA_038231675.1 Chthonomonadales bacterium
GCCGAAAGACAAACGAGATCTCGTTTCCACTCGGCGGCATTGGAACAGGTTGCATTGGTCTGGCTGGAAACGGCCGGCTGGTGGACTGGGAAATCTTCAATCGGCCGAACAAAGGCAGTTACAACGGCTTTTCTCACTTCGCCATTAAAGCCGAACAGAACGGCAAAACACGGGATGCCAGGGTGCTCAATGGGGACTTGCATCCCCCTTATACCGGTCAGCTCAACCGTGCCAATTACGAAGCGTTCGGGTTTGGGCCGCCCCGTCAAAGTATGGCGGGCCTTCCGCATTTCCGGGACGTCCGGTTTGTTGGACCGTACCCCATCGCAAATCTGTGGTTTGAAGATCCGACCTTCCCAGGCCATGTTCTACTTACCGCATTCAATCCTTTTATTCCTCTCAACGATAAAGACTCCGGCATACCGGCCGCTTTCTTCGAGATCGAGGTGACCAATACAACCTACGATCCCATCACGTACACCCTGGCGGGAACGCTCGCAAATCCGCTTCCGGAAATGAACCGTCATCAGATCGTTCGGGAGGACGGCAGAACCTTTCTACGGCTTACTTCGGAAGGCGTCGAAGCCACGGATCCCGGTTTCGGCGACCTGACGCTGGCGACCGACGCGGGCGATGTCAGTGGTCAGACGTTCTGGTATCGGGGCACATGGAATGACAACCTGGAAGTATTCTGGCGCGACTTCATCGCGCCCGGGCCATTGCGGGACCGTACGTACGAAGGCGACACAACAGGCAAGGACAACCATGGGACGCTCGCCTGCCGGGTGACGATTCCGGCGAAGAGCAGCAGAAGGATTCGCTTTGTCATCGCCTGGAACTTCCCGAACTGTGTCAACACATGGAACAAGGGTTCCGCCGAGCGCGCCGCGACACTCGGGATTCCCAATGCCTGGAAAAACTATTATGCCACGCAGTGGGAAGACTCCCATGCGAGCGCGGATTATGGTCTCGAACATTGGAGTCGCCTTTATACCGATACGCGTAAGTTCCAGAACGCTCTGGAAGACTCCACGCTCCCGCCCGCCGCGCTGGATGCCGTTACGGCGAACCTAAGCATCCTGAAATCCCCGACCGTCCTGCGACTTGGCAACGGAACCGTCTATGGCTGGGAAGGCTGTCATCCGGCCTCGGGATGCTGCGAGGGTTCCTGCACGCACGTCTGGAACTACGCCCAGGCGCTTCCCTTCCTTTTCCCCGCGCTCGAGCGCACCATGCGCGAGGCGGATTATCGCTTCAACCTGCTTCCGAACGGCGGCATGCCTTTCCGGATGCAGCTTCCGCTCGGCGTCACGCACCAGCCGGAAAACGCGTTCCGGCCATGCGTCGATGGACAGTTCGGCGGCGTGTTGAAAACCTATCGGGACTGGAAGATCTGCGGCGATACGGAGTGGCTGCGAAAGCTGTGGCCGGCGGTCAAGGCGTCGATCGAGTTTGCATGGCATCCTGAAAACATAGACCGATGGGATCCGGAGAAAACCGGCGTACTGTGGGGCAGGCAGCACCATACGCTCGATATGGAGCTATTCGGTCCCGGTTCCTGGCTTACGGGCTTCTATCTCGCCGCGCTGAAAGCGGGCGCCGAAATCGCGGAAGCGCTTGGAGAACCCGACACCGCCGTAGAGTACCGCGCCATCTTCGCTCGCGGCAAAGAGTGGACCGACCGGAACCTATTCGACGGCGAGTACTATGGCCAGAAGATCGATATTGGCGACCGCGGTTTGGTGGAAAAGTTCGATGCGCTCAACTACTGGAGCGAGGAGCATCAGGAGATCAAGTACCAGATCGGAGAGGGCTCCGGCATAGACCAGGTATTGGCCCAATGGCATGCTGACCTCTACAACCTGGGCGAGATCTTCGACCCCGAACAGACCCGGACCGCGCTTGCCTCCCTGTTCAGGCACAATTTCAAGATGCCCATGCGCGACTTCTACAATCCGTGGCGCATCTTCTGCCTCAACGATGAAGGAGGTCTTATCATCGCAGACTGGCCGGAAGGGCGTCGGAAGCCGGCTATTCCCGTAACCTACGCGCAGGAGACCATGAACGGATTCGAATACTCCGCAGCGATCCTCATGATCCAGAGAGGCCTTGTCCGCGAAGGCATGACCGTCGTGGACGCGATCCGGCAGCGGTATGACGGAGAAATGCGTAATCCATGGAATGAGTTCGAGTGCGGAAGCAACTATGCGCGCTCCTCCGCGAGCTACGCTCTTTTGAACGCCTTCAGCGGCTTCACATTCGACGCGGTGACCCAGAGCATCGGCTTCCATCCTATTGTTCCGGAGAACGGCAAATTTCGATGTTTCTGGTGCATCGAGGGCGCGTGGGGCGAATTTCTACTGAAGGCGGATCGGGCGGAGTTACGCGTCCTCTACGGCGAGCTTCCTTTACGCCGCCTCAGCCTGCCGATCCAGGTTACGAGAGCAACCTTCAATCGCCGCCCGACCTATTTCGAGGTCGATGGGGAATCGATTGTACTGGACCCGCACTTCCGTATTCAGCGCGATCAAATCCTGGTGCTGACTGGAACCGCACGGTAGGTCTATTTTGCTTCCACAGCCGGAGGGTGGGCGCCCATTTTTATGGCCCCACCCTCTCTTGCGTTCTAAGGAGACGGGTAATTTGGCACCCCGTAATAATGATGGAACTTGTCGGCCAGACGGCAAACGTATGTGAAGACTCGGCCACACTGTGGAAGAAACAGTCAGTGACTGCTCTCGCCCCGGAGCCGCACGGTTTTAGGTTTTAGCATGGTAGCGGATGATATTCGCGCGTTGGCGGCATCAAGTATGACAAGCAGTATCCTAAAAACACGCACTGCCCTCCTGGGCCAGAAACTCATTCTCGATCGGTTGCTTACCGTGGAGCAGCTCGATCAGGCGCTCGAATCGCAAAGGCAATCGGGCGCTTTTCTAGGCGAACTCTTAGTGTCACTGGGATTCATATCGGCGGCCGTCATCGGAGAGTACCTCGAAACGATCACCGGATTTCCGTTTGTTACCCTCGCGGACGTCGAAATCGACATAGAGGTTACGCACTCCATTCCTGAAACGCTCGCAAGGCGAAAGGGCATTCTGCCCTTCGGCAACACGACGGACGCCATTCAGGTCGCGCTGGTAGATCCATTGGATATCGCGCTGGTGGATGAATTGCGAGCGCGATTAAATCGAAGAATTGTTCCTTACCTGGCGCTCGAATCGGATATCCGGGATGCGATCGACCGCGCCTACGATTCGAAACATCAGGCGCAAACCGTGCTTGACGAGATCGTGGAAGCACCGGGCGTGGGGCGCGAGCTTTCCGTCGACGAGCTGGTCGGTCTTGCCGAAGACGCGCCGATCGTGCGACTGGTCAACGGCATCGTGAAAGACGCCATTGCGGGCGGCACCAGCGACATTCATATCGAGCCGCACGAGACATCTGTTCGGGTTCGATTTCGGCAGGATGGCATGCTGTACGACCACATGACGGTGCCCAGTCATCATATGGCGGCAGTCGTATCGCGGATCAAGATCATGTCGCATCTGAACATCTCGGAAAGACGCAGGCCTCAGGACGGTCGCTGTGTCTTTCGAAGCGAGAGCGACGAGTACGACCTGCGCGTCAATGTGCTGCCGGTAATTTACGGCGAAAAAGTCGTCATGCGGCTGCTGAAGAAATCGAGTTCCTACTCAAGCACGGATAGACTGGGTTTCTTTCCGGAGCAACAGGAAGTTTTTGAACGGCTGATCCAGCGTCCGCACGGCATCATGCTGGTCACCGGCCCTACGGGTTCGGGGAAATCGACCACGCTGTATGCGGC
>JBBRKX010000650.1:0-3820 GCA_038231675.1 Chthonomonadales bacterium
CTGTTTGATTCGGATTTCAACGAGGCGATAATTTCAGACTCGTATCGAACCAAATCTACAAGATGCTATCTGAACTTTTTTCTCAAAAGACTTGACACATTCCGAATGATCGTCTCTCACTTCTGCGCGGAGTGGCTATATATGGCGCCAATGCAAGCGGCAAAAGCAATATCATCAAGGCGTTTATGCTGATGCGCTATATGGTGGAATGGTCCGCGGCGTTTCAAGAGGAGCAGAAACTGCCGATGGAGCCGTTTATGCTGACGCTGCAGACACAGATTGCCCCTTCTACGTTTGAGACTGTATTCCTAATCGACGGTGTGCAGTTTCGCTATGGCTTTACTGCCGACGAGACACGAATTCACGCTGAGTGGTTGTTTGCGCTCACAAGCACGCGTGAAAGCATGTATTTCACTCGGGAGAGCGGCAATGATACACCAAACGGCATCGATGTCAACAAATCTAAGTTTAAAGAGGGTGTCGGCTCTGAAAAGCAGACCGGCATCAATCAGCTATTTCTGTCGAAAGTGGCCCTCAACCAGGGCGACATCGCAAAGCGCATCCGAGAGTTTATGGTGCAGCAGTGTATAGTCGTGAATGCGGCTAAGAACGATACAGATTCTTATACCGTATCGCGTCTCCATGATAATCGCAATGGGTACCGTGACAAAATCATCGAATTAGTGCGTCGAATGGACGTGGATATTCTGGGTCTTCGTGTAGAACAAAGGGAACTGCCTCAGGAGGCACGCAGCCCATTGATTGCATCCCGGAAACTGAGAGGGGACTTGGATGAGCCTATTGCGTTACGTCTACTCACCCTACATCGTGTACGGGACAAAGCAGGCAACATTATTGGCGAGGCCGAGTACGAGTTCAGTGAAATGACTTCAGATGGCACCCAGAAAATTATAGCTCTGGCGGGGCCGATTGTGGATGCGTTGGCAAGGGGCGCCATCATGTTTGCAGTCAAACTGGATTCGCGTTTGCACCCGAAAATGATGCGTGCGCTGCTCGAACTGTTTCTTTCTCCAGAAACGAATCCACATAACGCCCAGATTATCTTCGCAACGCACGACACGAATCTATTGGATCGCTCTCTTCTTAGACGCGATCAAATTTACTTCTGCGAAAAGGAGCAGGACGCGACACGTCTCTATTCGCTTGCGGATTTCATATTGCCCGAAGTCAGAGGTGGCTCAAAGCACGTACGCAACGACGCTTCCTTCGAGAAGGATTATATCGAGGGACGATACGGCGCGATTCCCTACTTTGGCGATCTACGAGGCCTGTTTCGAGAGGAGTTCGCCGCACAGAGAACGGACCCTATAACCTGCATGGCGAATCCGAACTTTAAGCCGCAGGCCGGACGCAGCGGCGCGGGCAGGTGAGTCGCATACTGCTGGAGGGTTTAAGATGCCATTTCGTGATACGATTGAAGGTTATCGTAGGGCTGCGACTTGTCGTTTCGCCGACGCCCGTGAACTTATGGAGCCACCGACGCGGGATGATCAACGTTCAGATGCAAAAAAACGACATCTACGCGGCGGGATGTACCTTGCGGGATATACGGTAGAATGTCTCCTGAAAGCTTACCTGATTCAGCAGATGAGCGTGCAAACGCTCGGGGATGCAATGGAGCGACTAGACGAACGACGATTGAAACGGGGAATGCAACCTGTCAAAAACATCGCACGTACGGCAGCCGGTCATCAGATTGCTTATCTGGTGCAACTCACGGATTTGGAAAGCAAGTACACTGGTTACGACCGGAGACTATGGGGACGTGTAGGAGCGTGGACATCTTCCTGGCGATATGAAAGCGATACTGTCAAATGGGAGACGGCACGCGACTTTCTTGAGGACGTTGAAGCTGTTGTCAATTGGTTACAAGCGAAACTAGGAGCCTGAACAATGCCAAGGGTACATTTTAACTATTCTCAGATCGAACCAAAGGTGCAGCATGCCCTTTATAGCGCATTAGGACAAAATATCGCCGTGGGGACAGAAGAGGTGGACGCAGGACGGGTCTTTGTAAAAGTTGTATCCGCGCAATTTAATGGGATGAGTGCGAAAGATAAACAGAACGCTGTTTGGAAGGCATTGGAAACCCTGGGGCCGGAGGCACAGGCGGTTTCCCTAGTTCTTGCTTTTGGAACCGATGAGATATAAAGCCCTAGCAAAGACAAACTTTGACGCCGATGCGGCTCGTTGACAGGAAAGAATACCGAATGGTATACTCCCCGCATACATTGTGAAAAATGAAACAAAGTAATTCCGTCGATACATGGCGGCGGAGGCGAACGTGGACACTGCTGCTTGCGAGTTGCTAAGCGGCGGTCTGTCCAGTGGGGCGAATTATGGCGAGCACGGAGGCCCGTGACGTGCCGGGCAGCACGAACAAGCAGGACGCGAAGCCCCTTTTCACTGGGGATAAGGAGCAGTATGTTCGGGCGATGTTCGCGGAGATCGCCCCGAAATACGATCTGCTGAACTCCGTGCTGAGCTTTAACCAGCATAAGGGGTGGCGACGCCTTGCGGTGCGTCTTGCGCGTGTGCAGGCGGGCGATCGCTGCCTGGATGTCTGCACGGGCACGGGCGATTTCGCGGTGGACCTCGCGGGAGCCGTGGGCGCGACCGGCAAAGTGATCGGCTCGGACTTTTGCGAGCCGATGGTGCGCAATGGTCTGGACAAGACCGGCAGGGCGATCGGCGCGCCGATTTCCATGATGGTCGCGAATGCGGAAGCGCTTCCGTATCCCTCCGACGCATTCGACGCCGTTACCGTCGGTTTCGGCGTCCGCAATGTGGCGCACCTGGAACAGGCCGTTCGCGAGATGACGCGGGTGGCGCGGCCGGGCGGGCGCGTGGTCATATTGGAGTTTAACCGGCCTCGCCCGGTATGGTACAGGCCTTTCATCGACTTTTATCTGTTTCATGTCCTGCCACGGATCGGCGGCCTCTTTCAGAGGAAGGAAGCCTATACGTATCTTCCCGAATCGATGAAACTATTCGTCTCCCGGGAAGAACTGACGGCGATCATGGAGCGGTCGGGATTGCGTGACATTCGGGTGCGAGATCTCAATTTCGGCACGGTCTGCATCCATCTGGGCGTCAAAGCCCTCGCCGAAGGTTCGAGAGGAAACTCATGAGCGCTACAACGTTTATCGTTACGCCCGCCAGGGAAGAGCGGCAGGCGGCAAGGCGGTCTTCGGCTGGTTCGGAGGCTGCGTTCCTCGATTTCGTTCGGTCCGACCTGGACGCCGTGGAAGCACGGATGAACGAAGACCTCGGGTCCGACGTGCGCACGGTCTATTCGCTCATCAAACACATTTTGAATGCGGGCGGCAAGCGCCTCCGCCCCGCCATGGTGGCATTGTCCGCGCGCGCGGTGCAACCCGGCGTGAGCCGCGAGCGCCTCGCCACGGTCGGCGCCGCGGTCGAATTCGTGCATATGGCGACTCTCGTGCATGACGATGTCGTGGACAACACGGCGACGCGGCGGGGCAAGCCTACCGCGAACGCGGTGTTTGGAAACGGCGTCGCCGTACTGAGCGGCGACTACATTCTTGCCCGGGCGATGCGCCTGCTTGCCATCGATGGCGATCTGCGCGTGATCCGAACGGTTTCCGAGATCACGGTGGAAATGAGCGAGGGCGAGGTAATGGAGATCGCGGCGACCGGCAACCCGGCCCTGCCGCTTTCCGAATACCTGGAAATCCTGCGCAAGAAAACCGCCATGTTCGTGGAAGGTTGCTGCCGTTGCGGGGCGATCGTCGCGGGAGCCACGCCGGAGATCGAGGAGGCGCTGGCCTGCTAC
>JBBRKX010000651.1:0-3815 GCA_038231675.1 Chthonomonadales bacterium
AAAGAGCGTGCGGAGATGGCGGGATACGTCACCGTCGATCCGGCTGAAGTGCTGGTCACGCATCTGACGGAGGTCATCAAAGCGCACGCCGCGGAGATGCTTACCCGGCAGGAAACGCAGAAGCTGATCGAGCATGTGAAGAAAACGGATGAGGCGGCGGTCACGGAGCTTATCCCGAACCTGCTCACAGTGGGCGAAGTTCAAAAAGTTCTGCAAGGGCTTCTCAGGGAGCGTGTCGGCGTGCGCGATCTCGCCACGATCCTGGAGACGCTTGCCGATTATGCGCCACGGACCAAGGATCTGGATTCCCTCGTGGAGTTCGCCCGCGCCGCTCTTTCGCGCCAGATCTGCAAATACCATCAAGACGATGACGGCGTGCTGCGCGTGCTTACTCTCGCGCCCGCACTGGAACAGGAACTACGCGAAGCGGTCCAGTCCACGCCATCCGGGAACATGCTCGCCATCGACCCGCAACTGGCGCAGTCCATGATCCGTTCCATGACGGAAGAGTCCGCGAATATGCTGGAGCAAGGATACAATCCGATCCTGCTCTGCTCCGGTCAGGTTAGGCTGCCGCTGAAGCGGCTTGTCGATCGTTCGCTGCCTTCACTTGCTTTTCTGGCGTATACCGAAATCATTCCCGGGATCGAAGTGGAGACGCTTGGCGCCGTGGAGGCCAGTCTCAGTCTGGCCGCCGTGTAACCATCCAGTGTGGTGCCCGCCCTATTTCTTTTTGCCTGTCGGGCGTTGCACCGTATCCCATATCCCAGCCTCGATAGCCTGTTTCATGTACACTTGGAGGTCCTTTTGCTGGTCAGTCGGGAGATGGCCCATGGCCTCTTGCGCCTGCTGCATCGCCAGGAACCCCGCGTGCGACTGGCCATGCATCAGGTCGGAAACGGAGAGACCGATCCAGGCGATCGCAATGTTCTTCCAGAGCGAATCAGGGGATTCTCCGCGATCGATGCTCCGGTGATACCAGGTGACCGCATTGGAATAGTGATGCCTTTCCAATTCCCGGTTCCCCTTCCACCATGTCCATGGTCCGGACCAGGGCATCCATGTCACCGAGCAAATGGTGGCGACCACGAGAATGGTCAAAGGGATGCTCCACAGCGGCTGTCGCCTGGGCGAATAGAATAGCCATCCTATTGCCAGACCGAACACCAGGCCGCCGAAATGAGCGCCATTTGCAACGGGCATATATCCGGCCCACGTGGTGAAGATGCAAAAGACGCCCCAGACCAAAAAGATGTTCATATTGTCGCGCGTGGCGAGCTGTCTCCACGCGGGAAAAGCGCCTCGGCCCGCCCACATAAGTCCGAACATGGCATAGACTGCCCCAGACGCGCCGATGCCGGGCGCGCCCATGATCACGATCTCCACGGCCGAAGCCACTATGGTGGCGGTGATAAAGAAGAGCGCGTAGACCCAGGGACGCAGAGAGGCTTCCAGGACGGTTCCAAGGCGATAAAGCCACATCATGTTGAAGAGGATGTGTAGAATACTGCCATGCACGAACACACTGGTGAACAGGACGTAATAGGCTCCATCCCACATCTCAGCGGGGGACACCGTGCCGAACCGCGCCAGACGATCCCATAAGGTATTCGTTTCGCCATGCGGGAGCTGAAAGGCAATGGTGAAAATGATGCTTAACGCAATGATCAGACCGGTGATCAGGGGTGCGAACGGTATTGGGCTGGTACGCTCACGCGGCTGCGAATAGTCCCAGGAATCAGGCATTCAGTCCTCATTTCGCCGCTCCCTGTTGGAACGGAACACATGCCTCCCGTGGAGGCGGTTCGTTTCGGTGCAGCCATTGCCCGCTTATTTACGGGATTCGAGATCTTCCCACCGTGCGAACAGCGCCGCCACACGCTTCTGCGCCGCGTCCAGCTCTTTCCAGGCGGCTTGAAGCTTGACATGGTCGGAAGCGATGGGGGGGCGACTGAGCGATTCTTGCAGCTTTTCGACTTCCACTTCGGCGGCAAGGATCTTTGTTTCCATCCCGCTCAACTCACGCTGTTCCAATGTGGAAAGGCGCCGTATAGGTGGGACGGGAGCAACCGTGGGAGCAGCGGCGCGTGGAGCGCTCGCAGGCTTCATGGACTTGCCGGGAACGGGAGCAGGAAGTGTCCGGGAGGATTCCCATTGGGAATAATCCGCGAAATACGCGGTCCCGCCTTCCCCATCGAGGGCCAGCAACTGCGTGGAAACATTGTCGAGCATGTACCTATCGTGCGTGACCAGAAGCAGGGCCCCGGGAAAATCGGTCAGGCTCTCTTCCAACACTTCCAGGGAAGCGATATCCAGATCGTTCGTGGGTTCGTCCATGATCAAAAGGTCCGCAGGACGCAGCATCAGGTTGGCGATGAGAATACGGGCCTGCTCGCCCCCGGAAAGGCTGCTTACGGGCATATCCAATTGATCGGCGCGAAAAAGAAATCGTTTCGCCCAGGAGGTGATATGGGTCGGAGTGTCATTGTAAATGACGGTATCCCCGTTCGGAGAAAGGGCTCTCCTGAGGGACGTGTCGCGGTCCAGCAACTGGCGATTCTGATCGAAGCGAACGATCCGCAACCCTTCCGCGCCGCGCACCTGGCCCGCGTCCGTCGATAGCTCACCGGACAATACCCGCAAAAGCGTCGTCTTGCCGCTGCCGTTCGCGCCAAGCAGACCAAGCCTTGTTCCCGGCGACAGCGTGACGTTGAGGTCGGTGAAGAGCGTTCGCCCACCCAGACTCTTTTCGATTCCCTTGCCCACCAGCAGTTCTTTTGTTTTGCGATTGGTCGCCGTGAAATCGATGTCGACGGCGCGGCCCTGCGTGTTCCGATACTTGACGTCCGCGAGTTCGCCGATAAGCTTGCCGGCCGCTTTGATCCGGTAGTCCGCCTTGGTGGTGCGCGCCTGCGGGCCACGACGCAGCCATTCTACTTCCCGCTTCACCTGACCTTCGAGCGCATGTTGCTTATGCGCCTGCGCTTCAAGAAAAGCCTCTTTCTTGATAAGGAAATCGCTGTATGCCCCCTCTGAGTTGAAATATCCCTCGGGGTACGCGCGGTTTAGCTCGACGACGCGCCGGGTCACGTTTTCCAGAAAATACCGATCATGGCTGACGAGGATATAACCGAATGAGGCGGTCTTCAGGAGGCTCTCCAGCCACAATACGCCCTCGAGATCCAGGTGGTTTGTCGGTTCATCCAGCAGCAAAAGGTCCGGTTCCTGGATAAGAGCGCGGGCGACCGATAGCCGCTTCCGCCATCCGCCGGAAAGCGTGCGGACACTCTGCTCCCCTTCCGTGAACCCCACCCGGCTCATGATGATGTTTATCCGCGCGGCGCGCTCATAGTCTTCGAGGTGCTCGCCCCGCATCGCGTATTCAAGGACTTCGATCACGGTGTCCGCTTCCGGAAACAGGTCTTCCTGCGCCAGGTAAACCAGCCGGACCTCCCGGCGTCGCGACACCTCGCCCGAGTCGGGCTTTTCTTCGCCCGCGAGCACCTTCAAAAGAGTGGTCTTGCCCGAACCGTTGGGGCCGATCAGCCCGATATGCTCTCCCTGAGATATGCCCATCGTGATGTCGACGAAGAGCGGACGGTTGCTATAGGATTTGCTGAGATTTCTGCAGCTGAGTAAAAGTGCCATGATTGCTTACATTGCTCGTTCGATAGAGTTGGGATTGCGCACGAATGGGAGTGGACGCACCGCTATGCTCCTGATTACGATCCTTCTCACACATTATACACCTCCGCCGGGAATAGACGCATCGCGCTCCTTCATACGACCGATCTTTTAACGGACAGGCTTCTACG
>JBBRKX010000652.1:0-3815 GCA_038231675.1 Chthonomonadales bacterium
ATCTGACTCTGCGCCAGTTCCGTATATCCGAGCACCGCAGTCAGGACGTTATTAAAGTCGTGCGCGATGCGGCCCGCCAGGCGTCCCATGTTGTCTATGTTGTATGTCTGGATCAATTGGGCCTCGAATTGTTTCGCTTCCGTGATATCCTGGCTTATGATCAATCCCGCGCAGACCGTTGCATCTTCATTGCAAACAGGCATTCCACGAACGGAGTAGAGATGTCCTCTGAAAGGCATTTCCCATTCCATGGTGGCTCCGGCCAGCATTTTGCGATATAAGGGCTCCAGGACATCGCATACGTCCTTGGGAAGGGCTTCCCAGATCGTTTTACCCTCAAAGTCAGCCGGGGAAAGACCGATGGTCTGCAATCCGGCGCCCTGAGCGACGGCATAGCGGAGGTCGACATCTATCAAGAATATAGCGCCGTCAGGAAAATTGCGAGCGATCGTGCGATACAGTGCTTCACTCTTTACGAGAGCTTGCTCTGCTTCTTTTCGTTCGGTGATATCGATGCCGATGGAGACTGCGCGCCACGCGTCTGGTCCGACCTTTTCAACGCTGGTCCGCTCTCCAAGCCAGCGGATGTCGCCTGACTTTGTCCGATACCTGTACTCGAGGTCGTAGCTTTTGCCGGCGGTGATTGCCTCGACGCTCACGCGATCCGTAACGAGGCGGTCCGCCTGCAAACGTGACCAATAGAACGCATCGAGGAATGACTGGCCAGGGATACGGTCAATGGGAAAAATACGTTCGGCTGCTTCCTCATCGTCTACGAAACCGCTCCAGTGCAGGATCCCCTTCTGATCCTTTGAGATGTCTCCGTGCCAGAGCAAACAGCGGGCTTCTGTCGCCAGTTGATGAAGGCGCGTCTCCGCCGAATGCCTATCTGTGATGTCTTCCCCTGTACCAACGATCAGTCGGCCCGCGCGGTCCAATAAGCGTGTCTCCACCATGTTCCAGGAAATCAAACGTGTTTTCCCGACTTTCGTCGACCAATGCCATGATGGATTGCAAGGGCAGGCAATGTTTCCCCTGTCGATTATAAGGGACCGCGCGGCTTTCACGTCCTCGGGCGAAGCGAGGTATTCCCAGAAATATGTGCCTCTGACCTCGGCAAAGCGATAACCGGACATTTGTTCGGCTGCCGGGTTAAAACGAATAAATCTCCCCGCGTCATCCAACGCAACGATAACCGCGGACGTGGAATCTATGATCGCCGCATGGATAGGGCCCAACGCATCCGCGAGCGACAGAGGGTCGAACACATCGGCTATACCCGACGGGTCCGTTCCGGAATCGGGTTCCACGACAGGTCCGTCCCGAGTGTCCCGGGTGCTGGAGGTTGGTAATTTGCTCATATTATTACTCCATCGTTCGCGAAACCTTCCAAGGTGGAATTCGAGCTAAGCGCACTTGACTGCAACCTTTTTCAGGGACGATTGCGACAGTTTGGGAGCAGCCGAGATTCACTCGAAAATTCAGCAGGCGCTGCACAAAAGCGAACTGTCAACCCGACTAATATTCGATGTACGTCTGGATTCACGCGTTTGTTCTGTGACTTTCGCTTGGATTGGTATTTTGTCGCCTGGAACCCTGCGATAAACGTGGTCGCGGGGCCACAAGAGAAGACGTTTATCAGATCCGAGCCGGCGACATCGAGGCCGAAAAGGATATACCGTCCTCAGAGTAGAAAAGGGAGCGAAAGGTTGACTGGGGGCGACAATGCGTTTAAGTAGGATGGCAATCGCGATAATCACCGCTTTAATCTCTTTACAAACCCCGATTTTTGCGCAAGCCAAAGCGAGCGGCGACCTCATGGCCGCAGCGGGTAAAGTGGACATTACTCCTTCCGGACCCGCCTACATGGCGGGCTACGGGTTGAATCGGCACAGCCTGGACGCGCATGACCGCCTGACGGCGCGATGTCTGATCCTCCAGTCAGGCGAAGTGCGGATCGGCCTCGTTGCCTGTGATCTTGTCGGTTTGCCACGTTACCAGATTGAAAGAATCCGTGCGCTTGTGTCTTCGGTGACGCCCAATCATCTCTTTATCGCCGCCACGCATACGCATTCCGGCCCGGATACCATGGGGCAATGGGGGCCCGATATACGCACCAGCGGAGTGGACCAGGCATGGATGGGGGATCTCCGTTTCAAGATCGCTCACCTTGTCGATCGCACCGCGTCCTCGTTGCGCCCTGCGGAGCTAAAATTCGCGAGCACCACGGAGGTGCCCAGGACTTCCAAGAATATTCGCGTGCCGCGTATTCTGGATACGGAACTCAGCGTCATGCAGGTGGTGTCCATCCAGGATGGAAAGGCCATGGCGACGCTGCTGAACTATGCATGCCATCCGGAAATTTTAAATAACCGCCATCTGACCGCAGACTTCCCCCACTGGATCTATGAGACCGTGGAGCGAACGACAGGGGGCACATGCCTTTTCTTCAATGGCGCGCTTGGAGGGATGGTGACCGCGGATTACGATGAGAGCACCGCTCCGAAAGGAGAGAATTGGGCGGCTGCCGAGCCAATAGGGACCGGACTCGGCAATCGCGCCCTGGAGATCCTGAAAGCGGCGGAAATCGTGAAAACCGCGCCCATAACCACGGATCGGCGGGTATTTTCAATTCCATTAGAAAACGTACGCTTCAAGACGTTGATCGGACTTGGGGTTTTTCCCAGGGAAGTGTCGCCTGGAGGCATGATCGAGACGGAAGTCAGTCATATCCGTATTGGTCCGGCGGAGTTTGTTACGGCGCCCGGGGAGGCGCTTCCCAATATCGGGTTGTACATCAAGGGGTTGATGCACGGAAAGCCGAATTTCCTTTTTGGTCTGACGGGAGACGAACTAGGCTATATTCTTACCCCGGAGGACTATGGATTACCGCTCTATTCCTATGAAACCAGCGTTTCCGTCGGCCCGGAGACAGAGCCACGAATGGTCAAAAATATCCGTGATATGTTGGATCGGGAGACAGCAAAAGGGAATTCCGCTCCATGATGCACCGCGCTTCGGCTCGCCTGCGACTTTAATCCGCTTGACAGAGAAGGTGCAAAAGTGTTAGATTCTGGTTAGTCGCTAAAACCCTGGAGGACAACGCTTTGCGTGCAGCTTTTGTGATGGTACCCACGCCCATTAAGTCGAATGGGCGTTCGTTATTTAAGGCCGGTCTCACCGGCATCGGGCTTGTCTGTTTGCTGATGCATTCCGGGGCACTTGCCCACGCGAAGGACGGTGACGCCGCTCCTACCGATCCGGCCACTGCACCCATTCCGGCACAGGTCGCTCCACCCGTGGTGGCTCCGGCGCCCGTAATTCACTTCCGGGAGCGGCCACGGTATCCCACGGACCCCCAACGGTTACGCAGGACGGTCCAAATCGATGGCGTTCTTGGGGATGGCGAATGGGATCCTTTCTACACCATATCGGATGGCCCCATCAAGGGGACGGTCTACTGCAACTGGGATGACAATTTCCTGTATCTCGCAACGCGCACCGACGGTGCAGCCAATGTACTTTTCGATGTCGATGCCGGCGGAGATGGCTGGCTTCGCGGCGCCGACAACCTGGAGCTTCAGGTTGGAGGCGTTATGGATGGCAGCGCCCCGGCTATCTCGGTACGTTTGCTCGACGCGGCGAGCAGCAAAGATGCGCCCTCGTGGAACGAGACCGCAGTGGATCCGAAAACGATTCAAATTGCGGAAAAGCTGATCAATGGCACGCAGGTATTGGAGTTGGCCGTGCCTCGAAATGCGGGCAGCCTCGTGCTGAGACCGGGGGCGACTATCGGACTGCGCGCGGAATTTCTC
>JBBRKX010000653.1:0-3812 GCA_038231675.1 Chthonomonadales bacterium
ACCGGCGAGAGCATGAGCAGAAGAGGTAAAATAGCGGGCATGGGTTTTCGGTCTCCGAAAGTTGTTTGTTGGCGCTTACAACTTCGACCCGAAGGCCCTATATTCATTCATGATCTGCAATCCGTTTTGGCGAAGGTATTGTATATCTAAATGGGCCTATCAGCCTAAAGGGACGTAAGAAATTCAATGGGATCGATGTGGACCTGACCGGTTCGGGTTCGGCGGATGTTGCGCTCAACTTCGATTACAAGATGCTGGCCGGTAAGGCTGTTCCAAAGAAATAAACAGCAGAGAGCTGACCCAGCTCATTTCGAAAGCGGCAATGTAGCGGTAGAAGTGAGGGACCGAATCGTTGTGCCGGAAAAAAGTCGGAGAAATGGATGGTTCCGACTTTCCTCTCGATCCAAAGGGCGAAACGCTAACGTTGCCGGTGCGGGACAAATGCCCCGGATCGCCAGTACAGGCGCCATTCCTTTAAAGTCTGCTGCAGCGCGACTTCCGGCGAACTCCCCTGGAGGCGATTTTGGCGATACTGCTCTAATGCAATAGCATGGTGCGGCAGTCGGCTTTCCGCTTCTTTATCCGTCATTGCCTCGGTGGGCGAGGGAAAAGTGAGAGAGCCTTGTTCGATTTCAGAAATCACTTCTTTATCTGCGCTGTTGGTCCCTGTTGTCCGATCGGAATTCGACATATTCACAACATACGCCATCACTTTCTATTTCTTGGTGAATTAAAGACGAAGCGGAGCCGGGAATGTTCCGACTAAAGGGTACCGCTCCTCAGGCCGTCCTGCGGATAGCGTCTGAATATACGGCATACGTTTAGCGTCATGCTGAAAAAAGAAGAGGCGCCGAGCAAAGAGTTCAGCGCCTCGTCCAATGCAGCGTGTTCGATTTCCGCATCCCCTCCTGAGCTTACCTGCCTGATGCGCCGCCGCCCCGGTCTTCCTCCGAGGAAGGCCGCAAGACGCCTGCGGCTGCGTGGATGTCATGAAGGAAGTTCCATGCCCGTTGGTCGCTTTTCGAAAGGTCTTCCGGCTTACAGAGGTAGTAGGCAAAGGCCTCCGCGAAGCCTTCATCCACATCTTCACCGGCATATTCCGTCACCAACCGGCCCAACCGTTTTTGATCGTTCCATATCCGGCGGAAGCGGGCGCGCTGCCCACGCGTCAGTCGGGTCTCCCAGACGAAATGACCGTACTCATGCGCAAATAGAATATCCGTATCCGTGCCTTCTATATCCGGGCAGAGCGTGATTGTCGCCGGCATGCCCGGGTTATCGACTGTGCCCTGATACATTCCATCGACGACGGAATCTCCGTTCGAGCGCTCATCGCCGTCTGCCTCCGCCGCCAGCCGGCGCATCTGTTCCTCGGAGACTTCGCGCAAATTCAAAAGTTCCGATGTCTTCCAGATCGCGGGCATCCGGGCATATAGTCGCCGCCACAGCATGGCGTGGGGCGCGGCGTTATCCACCATCAGCGCGGCGTGGACGGGCGAGGCATAACAGATCAGGCAGGCAAAGAAGAGAAACGATACGGCAAACGCTTTGGAGAGCGGAGTCCTGACGACACGGCGCGAGGACGGAACGCGGAATGACAAATCATGGCCTCCGAATTCTGCAAACGGGATGCGTAATAATAGGCTTCTCGCTGTACAGTACGGAGCAGACATAATCGCCGTGCCGGACAGCGAACCGACAGGGCGCGAATAACGAGGGCACAGGGCAGGGCGAGGAAGATCCACGTTCCTGTTTTCATTGTATCAGAAGGTCCTCCTACGCGCAACGGCCAAGGTCCGATTCCGTGGAATATTGCTGAAATTATCACGCTCGCTATCCGCAGCACGCCTGTAATGGCGCTTGCCGCGTATACTATAAGCGTTCTCACCCGCGTTTGGGCCTATGCTTCCGAATGATCAACGGTCTGCATGCCGTGAAAGGCATTTTTTTGAAGCTTCCCTACATCTTGCTCGGAATAGCCACCGCCTGTATGTTGGATGCGTACGTTCTGGAGCCGAATCGAATCACGTTCCAGACACATGATATCCCCATCGCCGATCTGCCTGACGCCTTTGAAGGATATCGCATCGCCGTGGTGGGCGATCTTCATTATCCGCGCTGGACGCGTCGGGCTTTCATTGAAAGGGCTTTTGAAGTGGCCACCCGCTTTCGCCCGGATCTGATTGTTATTCCAGGAGATATTTGTGATAGGCATCGCGGCGAACCCCGCATTGCTCCGGATCTTGCGGGTTTTTTTGATACGTTGCGCGCACCCGACGGCATTCTGGCGGTGCTGGGCAACCACGACCTCTGGCTCGATCCCGAAGGCGTCCGTCGTGAGTTGTGTGAGTAGACGCCGGTTTGCCTGATCGAGAACGATTGCATCGTGATCGAGCGAAACGGTGCTCGCCTCGCCGTGGGCGGCGTCGGCGACATGTGGGAAGGGATCGTGGATGTCACGCGCGCGTTTCGCGACATCCCGGCAAACGTCCCGCGCATCCTGCTCTCTCACAACCCCGATCTCGCGGAAGAGCTCAGCCCCGGCATTCGGGTCGACTTGCAAATATCCGGCCATACCCACGGCGGACAGGTGCGTATACCGTTCGGCCCCGCTATTCAAGTTCCCAGCCGATACGGAGACAAGTATAGCTCGGGCCTGGTGCAGGGCAAGAGCCACCGCGTTTATGTGAACCGTGGGATTGCCAGCAACCACGGCGTCCGATTTTGCTGCCCTCCGGAAGTCACGGGCATCACCCTGCGCACGCAACGAGCCGGCTGATTGGGCCCATGCCGTTCTAACTCACTTGAGCGTGATTTTGGTGATCAACGGAGTGAGCGCCTTGCCGGGAATAACCTGCTGCAAAATTCCCGGTCCCTGCCATGCGACCGCGAGATTGTCGGCGCCGGTAGCCTGCCGGAAGAGGACTTCGATGTAAACTTTCTTGCCCGCCGTCAGCAGAATGGGAGGTGACTTCTGTTCCGGCGCATGGATCCAATCTCTTGGCGTCACATAGCTCGAGCAGACGGCGATCCGTTTTTTATTTGCGGGATTGTCGTCCGTGCTCAGGTACAGGTACGCCTGATCGTCCGACGCGGCCCAGAACGTATACGCGCCGGAAGCGGGCGCGGTAAGGAAGCCACGCATCCTCTGGTAAAAGAAGATCCCTTGATCATTGGGTGTCTCCAGGGCCGGCAGCGTACCCCATTTCGAGGGTGGCTCCTCGAACAACCCCCCGGAAATCACCTCATCCAGCGTCCCTCGATTAGCGTCCGACCATGTCTCACAAAGGATCGAGCCCGGAACGTCCTTTGCCGGCACGATAATCCGCGTCGTTTGTGAAAGGCCGACGCTGCCCGCAAGATCCGTCGCGATCAGCAGCAGGTTATGGCTGCCCGGCTCCGGATTGCGCCAGGTAGTGGTGTAGGGCGACGCAAACACTTCGATCGGACGGGCGGCATCGATGTAGAATCCGACCCGGCTCAACGGTTTTCCCATGGAAGTGGCCGCTGCTTTCAGAGTGATCGCGCCGCCGGACGGCGTAACGTTCTCTTCCAGGGGACTGGTCAGGCGGACCGTGATGCCCGGAGTCCCGGTGCGCCACGAAGAATCGCTGTCCTTAAAAAACTCTGTTCGCCATTGACCGATATTGATGGGATTATACGATGTTCCATAAAAGACACGTTCATCCGTGGGATGCGTGTAAGCGTTGTGGTTGGCCGTAAGCTGCCCGAGGAATCGGTTCCAGCCTTCGTGGTCATCCCAATGATCCTGAAACAGCTTTTCGGAAGCGTCCGTTGCGGCGATGGTATTG
>JBBRKX010000654.1:0-3811 GCA_038231675.1 Chthonomonadales bacterium
CAACGTAGGGATGGTTTCGGTCTAACGCAGCGGCACTCGCGTTCGGGTTGCATTCCTGTCCAACCTGACGGATGCAGGAAACCAGGAGCGCCGCCAGGCCACGGTCGATAGCGCGAGACGCGAATGGGGTGACTGACAGGGCCTCGACATATTGATAGAACGTAGAATGATAGTGCTCGAACTGCTCGTAGTGAGAGAGGTCACGAGGGCGAGCCCAGTTGAGGACCGTGCATACGATGCCGGGGAACGAACGTCCGACACGGCTGCTGGCTTGAATATACTCGGCGGTCGTCTTTGGCTGCCCCGCGACTACCATTAAACCGAGGCGCTTCACATCCACACCCACGGAGAGCATATTCGTCGCCAACAACACGTCAATAGGAAACGGATCGACCTTCTGATTTTTTGCCTTCTGCTCCTTCCGGCGCTCATCTGCCACAGGATCAAACGGGACTTCCATCCGATCCAGAATCTCCGGGATGTCGCCGGAATGCTTCCGCGACGTCAACTCCTCCACGATGCGAAGAGTCCGCCGGGAGAGTCCACGCTGGTCCATCCTCCGCAGGCGCGAGTTGATGTCATCATCCACAAGGCGTCGCATACCACCTAACTCGCGCATCGAGTTGAAATAACCCACCAACGTTGTCCACGGGTCTGCCGCTGTGCCTGATTGTTCATAAAGTTGTTGAGCGGCAGCGAGGTATGCGATATATACACGGATCAACACCGCTTTCAGGCGTTTTCCGGGAGCACAGATTCCAACATACAGGCGTCCTGGATGTTCGTCGCTCGGTTCCCGCTGTATTGCAAAGAAGTTGTCGCCCGCATCGAGGCCGTGTGGCGGGAACACGCTAACACGGCGGGCGAAGACCCGATGCACCTGTGCCTGAGCATTGCGAATCGTTGCGGTGGAGGCGATGACTTTAGGACGGATGCGCTTCCCGCCGACTTCCCACGCTGCCAGGTGGTCTACTGCCGTCTCATAGAGTCCAACCAGGCTGCCCAGCGGTCCACTGATGAGGTGAAGTTCATCCTGGATCACCAGGTCTGGTGGACGCAGAGGGCCATGTGGTATTGAGCGCACGGCAGGTAGGTCGCCTAATTTCGGGTGCGAGTCCGAATCTGGTAGGTCTGGTGATCGAAAGCCGTGGCGTGGACAGTAGCCACTCACCTTACCGAAGAGGGTCTGGACGACGCCATTCCACGGCATCTGCGCGAACTTGTCCGCCGTGGCGATCAGAAGCGATGGTAACAGGCGATAAATCTCTTCGTCCACGACAATGACGGGCAACCCTTCGCCGGGCGCTTGACGGGCGCTGAACGGGCAGCGGCCCAGCTGATCCCCGCAATAGATCAGAGTGCGACGTCGGCCTTTATCGGCGACGATATGCTTGCCCCGTTCAATCGTGCTCCCACACCACGGGCAGAACGTCAACTGAGCAGGGTCACTGGAAGCCCCTGCAATCTTGTGACCGTGGTATTGCTGAATTGCCTCCACACTTTCATCAAACCAGTTAGGAGTGGTTCTGTTGCCAACCCACAGGCCGATACGGAATGGAGAGCGTCCCCAGCGATAATCCTTCACCTCCACCGCCTCTCGGCGGATGGCTTCACAAGCGCAGATCAACGTGCTGGCCCGTTGAAACTGTTGCAGAGTAAGGAGCCTTAGCGTGTAGCGCATAAGCACCGCTACACCGTGTTCGCCGGACCTGCCCTCGACCTCGCATTGGAGTCGTCGGATCGCCAGCGTATAGGCGGTAAGGCCGAGGTAAGCCTCGGTTTTTCCTCCTCCTGTCGGGAACCACAACAGATCGGCGACGGCGCTAACATCTTCGCCCCGGTCGGGATGATGAAGGTCTGTCAAACTGGGAATGCTCAGGAGTATGAAGGCGATCTGGAACGGATGCCATGAGCGTTGGGCTGGTACGTCTATGGTCTCCAGCGAAGGTTTTTCACCACGTCGGACCTCTTCCGCGTACCGGCTGTGGACCCGCTGCTTCCACATGGCGCGGTTCATGAACCGGAAGGCGTCGGCGGCAAACGTATCGCTGCCAATCAGTGCAATACCAGCTTCGATGCGGATTCGGGCTTTCTCACACCGCGCCAGTGCTTCTTCCGCGGCCTCATGATAATGGCTTAGACCAGAACTGGCTGCACTGATCCGTTTCCGCTGTATTTCAATCCAATCACGATAGGCTGTGATTAGAGGTTGAAGTTTAGCATGTAATTCGGAAGGAGGGCTTTCTGCAAGCACCTTCATGTCGCGCACTAGATCTCCAAGTGCCGGTATGTCTTCGGCAGTTGGTGGCGTAACACGAGGAACTTCGCTTACGGGAACAGTGCGTGTGGACAGTCGGATCGCACGCAGTGGATCCGTAGCGCTTAGGTCCGCATGGACCGACACTCCGTGGCCTACTGCGAACTCCGGCTGAAGTCGGTACATCATTTCCAACGCCTGAAGTTCGGCGAACACCTGAGCATCCAATTTTCCCCCTGTCCGGCGTGTATTACGTTGAACGAAAGCCGCAAAGCCATCTGGGGCCTCGACCGATAGTTCCGGCTGAAAAAGCCATGCAGAGTCGCGGTTCTGCTTAGGTTCTTTCTGACCGTTTATCAGGAACAGAGTAACCGTCCACTCGGTGTCTCCTGGGCGCTTCCGGGCGATACCCCGTACTACGACCTCCGGTTGATCCGGGTTCGGATGCCAATCCTCCAACCGCCCCTGAGATAAAGGCATGGTCGATTCCGCTTCTATGGGCGAGCGCTTCCACACCTGGCGCGGATTGCCCGTCTTTTCAGTCTTCCGATACTCGGAGGCTGCACGCTGATACCAGCCCCAGGATGCCTCAATGCGCAGAGCGGTCGCCGTACCGTCCACGCAGAATGTAAATCCGATTGTCGCGGGAAACATGGTTGCAGAAGGAAGTCCACCGCTGTCCGGCGTTCCCTCCTCAGCTTCGCCTACGCCTGCTTCCGCCAGTTCATCGAACTGCTCTGGTTCTAATAGCCGATGCCGCGGAGCCAGCGTCCCTACAAGGTAGCGCTCGTGGACTGTGGGTTCTGATACCTCTTCTTCTGGTCCGTTCACCGGACCCAACAAGTCACGGATCACTGCCTCATGTAGTTTTGTGCGTATCACCACAGGTTGATGCGTTGAAAGGGGATTTGGTGTCTTAGCCATCTTGGTATGCAATGAATTCAGTTGGAGTTTTTCTACTTCATGATCACTCATTTTCACTCCTCCGACTATATTTACAATAAAATGTGACGAATTATTTTAGGCGCCAAAGCCAATTCGTTCCGATTTCAAGTTCTAGGTCAATGTTATAACTTTCGAGAGTGCCTAATACATTAATTTGCTCAGCAGCATATTCACTTCCAAAAGCTGCACGTGTAGCTATATCGCAATGAAAATTGGGAACGATTTTTGTACGTACTACTTTAAAACCAATAGAATTGATTAAGGCAGTGATGAGTGCTTCGATACAGACAACACGTCCATCCAATCGATTATAAATCGATCTAACTGATGGGTTAGATGCTAATGCGCGAAGTGAATTTTTGTCGCCCGTAACAAGAATAGAGTCTGGAAACGAACCTGTTGCAGAGAATAACAACGCTTCGCCAGGATCAATGCGTTCTACAGACGTCAAAAGTTCGAACTCCTCAATGTTTGGAACATCCGTAAGTGAGGAGGCTTGCTCGATAAATGATATTGCTCGATCTATAGCGTCGGAAGAGAATTTGTCAGCCCATTTATCGCGATTCTTACGAACTACGAATATAGCTGTGTGGAGGACATATACTTCAG
>JBBRKX010000655.1:0-3811 GCA_038231675.1 Chthonomonadales bacterium
ATGCGGAAAGTTCACCCTATTAAGTGCGGATGGTGTCCACGCACTGCAGCGGCAACGAAAAATCGATGCGAGTGGCCGTCTCGCGAAGGGGCGCGTGTTAAGTGAGGGAGAGTCCGGCAGAGGCAAAAGCCGTATGTTTGTCATCGAGTATGCGTTTGACGATGAGCGGGGCCAACGTAGAGTGGGAGTCAGTGCCGTAGCGCGTAACAACGATTTGCAACCGCAGACGGGCGATCCCGTCCAGGTAGAATACGTTCCCGGACGGCCAGATCTATATCGCTTGACAATATCTCTGGGCAGACGGCGCGCTATCATGAGCTTGGTTCTTGGGACGGCTCAACTGCTCGTCGCCTTGATTTTCGCTCCTTATCTCATTTATATCACATTCAACAAGAAGCCGCCCCAGCCACAGGTGGGTCAAGCGGTCCAGAATTGACATAGCATTCGCCGAATTATGAGGCGTCGAAAGAGGGACAGATAATAGCGTCCGAGCTTCACACATTGATACTGCGCTGGTACTTGCAAGTACGAGATGATTATGATCCTGGAGCAGGCAGGCTTTGATAACATTTTTTTATGGCGACCACAGGATCTGCCGCGAGTGCGGCACGTTCGGAAACGGTCTACAATGAAAACAAATAAACTCTAAAGTTCGAAATATTGAAGGACTGGATGGCGGCGGCTACACTTCATCTTCGTTCCCATCCTATTCCGTTATTTTCAGCCTCTATCTTGCGGATACTGCTTGCACAACATCAGGTCGGCTGCCTACGCACGGCGACGCGAGGATACGGCGCTGCTGATCGGTCAGATTTGTATAGTCGTCGGGTGAGTAGTAGTTTTGTGACCAGGCGGAATGTCCTGGACTGAACTTGTACAGCAGGGCGCGGCGCTCATGCGCGGCTTTCCATGGATGCGTGCCATGCACCAATGCTTCTGTAAAAATCAAAGCGTCTCCGGCTTCCACGGCCGGCTGCACGACATAGGGAGCCGTTCGTTCGAAACGCATTACTTCCCGCGGGATCGAGTCGATGAAGTTGGATTTATGGGTGCCGGGAATACACACGAACCCCCCGTCCCCTGTGTTCGCCGGAGCAAGAAAGTAGGTGACTACGCACAACCCGTTCTTGATTTGCCCGTCCCGGTACTTGTACCAGTGATCGCCTTCATGTCCCTCCCCCCCATGGAGATGACCTCCAGGTGCACCTGACTCCATGAAGATACAGTAATCGTGATCGAGGCGAAATTTCGTGTCGATGAGCGTCAGTAGATAGGGCAAGATATGCGGATGATCCATCAGCGCTTGCGTTTCAGGTCCCCAGTTCGACACACGGCCTCGGCGGTCCATCTTGCCGGGTTGTGGCGGAAACTTTGTATCCGCAAGGGAGTTCAGGCTGGTGATTTCTTCTACGCTCAGTACATTTTTGATCACAAGATAGCCCTGAAGATCGAACAGAAATTTTTCTTCTGGTGTCATGATAGTCCGTCCTTAATTCGTATCAAAAGTTTAGTCATTCCGTTCGCTCTGTGCGGATAGCAAAGTGAAAGCAACCGATTTTCACAGTATTATTCCGGACCAAATTGTGTGAAAAGGTTTTCCCTGAGTTCATCGAAACTCCGGCCGGTCAGGATATCGCCGTCTTTGGGAATCGGGCCGATCCAACACTCATTGAATGTAAATGGAAGCGTTTCATACGGAATAAGCTGGCCACGGCATAGGAATTCGACCACGTAATTTGCCGCGTTATGCCGATTGATCGAAAAATCGGTACATGGGAAGCTTCGGCCGATACCAGAGCTATCTTCATCGGAACTATAATCTTCATCATAGACCGCATCGTGGAAGTAGTCCCCATTCAGGAAGAGAATTGACTTATCATCAAGTTCAAGTAAGAGCCATTGTTCATCATCGACATCCTCATCGGTGCTTTCTTCCACAAACCGAATGGCTCGCGTTGCGTGGAAGTCCGTAGCAGTAAGCAGGCCTTGTTGCTCCCACTCTCGCACTTGGAGCGCATAATCCACCGGCGGGGCGGACTTTGTCAGCGGCATATTGAAGAGAGCAGTGGCCACCAGGCCTAAAATACATATGAACACCGTAAGCGCAAGTATTGCGAGAATAAAGAGCAAAGAAGAACCGCGTTCCATTACTTTGACCAGGAGGAGACCCGCCAACGTAATCCCTACGAAGACGAACAGTCCGGCAAGCCATACGCGTACAGTTTCCACCCACCGTCCATCATTACAATGGCGCGAAACTTGATATTAACTATCATCTTGTTCAAGTCGGCGACAAATATCTGGTGATATTACCTGACAAGCCGGGACAGCAAAAATCCTTTACCGGTGTATTAACCAATCTGGAGGATCTGGATCGGCATACCGTGGAATCCGTGGTCGGAAGTCGCGGACAGGGAACTCCGAGCCTGCTGCCTTATGCTTTAAACTGCCTGCCAGTCTCGTCCGAAATTCCCACAACTTCCTCATACGGATTTGCATGGCTCGCGGTTTTGGTGTTGGCGCTGCCCGGTTGGAATATCCTGAAGGCTTTCCAGCGCATGAGGGATCCAGGGGCTCATCCGATCGTGAAAATGTTATCGTGCTTCGGTTCACCGGAGTCCATCGGTCAAGGTATAGAGAGGGAATCACAAAGCAATCGCCGCAAATTTGGGGATGTGCTGATGACCGAGAACTGGCTCATTGTGCCGCGTACGTTGAGCATTACCCTGATTCCACTGGAAAACTTGATCTGGATTTTTGAAAGGGTACGCGGTCCGTTTTCCCCATGGACAGGATGCATCGCGGTGCCACGAGCGCGGCGATCCACACCCATGGGAGAATATCTATTTTATGCTCGATGCGCGGACATCAAAAGCATCATCGATCACATTGCTACACAGCGACCGTGGATCATTGTAGGATGGAACCCACAGATCAAGTCGGATATGTTTGGTAGACGCCAGGTTGTAATCACATATGTAGATGAGCGACGAAAGCAATATCTGGCAGGCAAGGGGGTTCCTTTTCAGCACGGCACAGGGGCTCCCCAGCAATTTTGAACGTAAGGCTCAATTCAATGTCCGCCGAAGCCATTCATGCCGGGCGGGCGCAACATTCCGAGGAGAGCGCGCACAGCGTGGACACTGAGATTCCCACTGTTGAATCATATAGCCACATTTCGGACACTGCATTATCCTCTCCTCTGCGGTTAGCCGTCTTGCCCCATTATTGTCGCCATAACTACCAGATTATCACTAGTTTCTCTTTGTTTTGGGGTACTTCCTTCCCTACGAGATACGAATTTCAAGGTGTTTTACACACACTTGGGCATCACGCTACGCATGCGGCTTTTCACCTGACGCATTCAATCGGCGCTTCGCCTCCGTGTACACATCTGCTGCAAGCGGTCCACGCGCAGCGATGGCGACATTCTCTTGCAGATGCGAGGGATGAAGCGTGCCGACGATGGTGGTGTGAATGTCCGGATGGGACAACAGGAAGCGTAAGAGAAACGCGGTACGCGATTCTCCATTTTCGCGCAACTCATCTAATTTCGCTTCGTCGAATTTGATCCAGCGATCCTGGCCACCGAGCCCCGCGCCAGGCTCGCCTCGCGCCACGCCTCCACGGTCGATGATGCCCGCGCCTGCCCGAGCCGCCTGTGAAATGATGTTTTCATGTTGGCGTTCGAGGCCGGAGTAAGGTATCTGATATACGTCGAAGACCCCCTGCTTAATGTACTCCGTGATGTGCGGCAGGGTGGAGGAGCAGCCGATCCAACGTATTTTGCCCTGCTGTTTCATCTCCTGTA
>JBBRKX010000656.1:0-3806 GCA_038231675.1 Chthonomonadales bacterium
TCAGGGAGTGAGTGCGCAACCTTGGGCGGCAGGAAGGCGGCATGGAACACATGCGCGACAACGCGTATGCTGGCTGCGGCAAAGCGCAAAGCAGTCGCAAAATAAAGAACGGTACATAAAAGCAGGAGACCTATCCGATAGCCGGCGCCGTTTATCGTCGGTCGAAGTCCCTCTCTCCCGCCGAACGCAGTTCGGGAATCCAGGGAGAGAGGGATTTAGGGTGTGAGGGTGCCCTGAGAGGAGCCTTCTATTGGTTTTGATCCACGATGAAAACGACGTGGAACTTGTCGAGGAAGCCATCCTGCTTGTTGGCGGCCATGAACGCTTCGGCGTCCTCGTCGGAAACCACGGCGTCATCGACGAAACGAGCGCCCGCTCCGCCTACGGCGCGAACGATGAGTGGATTGGAACCGGTACGCTCGCTCCTTCTGGCTTCGGAGATCGAATGGGCATACGAAACGATGCCATGCTCGATCACGTAATCGGGATCGACATTCACACTGCCCCACACTTCGCCGCCATCGACCCGTCGGATCTTAGGAGACATGCAGCGGCCTACCTTTGCGCCGCGCGCATCTATGATCAGCGATGTCACGGGCTCACCCGGGTGGGTCACGCCATACTGCGCGCCGGGATCGATGCCGTGCAGCAGCGAGGGAGACATCAGTTTCACTGGCGGCAAAATAGATGACCGCTCCACGTTACGTAACGGCTCCGGCGCGACGGATGCTCCTGTCTGTTCTGGGATCCGATATACGGAGGCATGATTTCTCTCGACCACCTCGGGAAGAAAGGCGCTGGCCACGCTGTCTTCCCCATACATCGGAGTCTCCACCGTAACTTCGATCATCGTGCTGTTGCCCATGGGGATGCGCTTTTCCGCCACGACTCGGGCTCCCCGAATGATCCCCTTGACTTCCGCGCGAATTTCGTCGCTCTTCGCCTCGTAATCCGCTCCGGTCGTCTGCGAATCGATGCGCACATGATCGATCACCATCAACAGGTTACGCAACGCATCGAGTTTGGCAAACCCACGGGCGCGCAGATACGCCTTGGCCGAGTTCGGTTCGTCATTGGGGATCGCTCCGAGTCCGGTCGCGACCAATTCGCCTTTGCCCCAATCGATGCGCCCCCGGTCGGTCACTTTTTCCCCTGCCTGCTTTCCAGCGTCATCTGCCTGGCGGGCGGCAAGTGCGGGCACCAGGGCCAGCGCGGCCAAGAGCGCCGTGGCGGCGCGTGGAAGAGTATCTCGAATAATCATTGTACAGTCCCTTTCTTGTGTCCGCGTACGTGCTGGGACGGCGCTGCCGCGCAGAGGATAAGTGGCCCCCGGTCATTCAAGAGTTTGATCGGTCTTGAATTAAGATAGAGAGACGCGATACGCAGTCGTAGGCTCGGCAAGTCCAGTCGCGTCAGAAAATGGAGTTCCGCGCCTCCATGATCATGTGTTTCGGAAACAATGCGTCGAAATCCCCGGATATCGCGTAGCGCCGCTTCCAGTTCGGCAGCGCCTTCCGCGTTTAACTCGCTTACTTTGATAGCCACTTCATAGCCGTCCTGGCGCTCACGCGCCCAACGCACAAGCAGGTGCTCTACAAACAGCGCGTCGTTTTGTCGGAACAACGCCGTTGCGGCCGTTCCAGCGGCCACGAGCCCTGCGGCGGCGTCCGAAATAAAGCTTTGACCCGCGCCTTCGCCCGTGGCGCTGAAGAGTACTTCCTGGCTGACGGTGGAAATGACGCGGGCGGAAAGAACCGCATTGCATGCCGCCACCGTCTCTCCCAGCGCGAAGGGCGTGTGCGAATCTCCGAGGTGAAGGGTCGGCACAATTTTCAGGCTGCATTGAAGCAGAATTTCCGCCGGTCCACTCTCGGCGACTTCAAAGTTTTTCGCTCGAAATCCGGCGATCAGCGTATTCCGAATACGATCTCCGGGTTCATCTCCGGATACCTCGATCCGTGTCCTGGGGCGCTCGAAATCCTTATAAATATCCGCGATGTCGGATAAACGGCGGATCAAAGGAAGGAGACCGATGGTGGCAGCGATCCTGATGTGCAGTATTCGACCATTGCCGACGGTTTCAATGCGCCGTGAGCCCGGGACGACCGCCCACGTGCGAACGAAGCCATCGGTGTGACCGTGGATCTCGTCTTCTTCGAGAGCGGCGTTGCGGCCCGATGCGCGACCGTGAACGAGGACGCCGACCGTATTTTCCACGGCATTCCGTTTCGCGTCCCAGATGGCCTCATCTTCCGCCGCCGCCGGATCGTCGTTGAGTGTGGCGGAACCTTCTCCGATCGTCTGCACCTCTTCAGGCTGCCGCGATTGCGCCGCAGCACCATAGGAGAACAAAAGACCCATTGCCAGGGCGAGTGCGAGTCGCCGGAAATGGTGCATTGCACGGAATACCTTTCCCCTTACTTAACCGGTAAGAAAGCCGACCAACCGCCCGAACCCGGCGGTATACATGCTCGCAACAGCCGCGCAACAAGCGGCAACCCTCTACTCTTCCCGCCGTCCTCTTCTAGATCTTTCGTCGGAAAACCAACGGTACGTCCGCGGGGGAGGGGGATGAGCACCCCCTGAAGGGGGCATATATATGCCGCCCGAAGGCGGGTTGTAGGTATTTGCGGGAGGATGGGCGCCAAAAGGCGGGTCGAAGTTCTGCCGCGTGGAGCGCTGTCCGTAATTAAAACCATCGTTGGTGCGACGATTGCGTAAATTCGAAATGGATCCGTAGTTTCCAACCGGCTGCCCGCCGCCAACCGCATAGGGGGCTATTTGCTCGTTATAGGAGAAAGAATAAAAAAAAGTCGGAGAGTAGATAGCACTTAAGGCCTGTTGGAGTTCCCCTTCCGTGACGAGAGGGTCCGGGTTAGGAGCCGTCGAGGCCGTACGTGCGGTGCTGGAATCCGATGCGGGAGTGTACCAGCCCGATTCATCCTCCTTTTCCTGAATGCGATAACCGGATCCGGTGGAGCCGCTCGTCGACTTTCTACCCGGGTAATCTTTTCGAAACGGTTTGTCCACGGCGGGCGATTGTGCCTGGTCACCCGGCGCGGTGGGGGAACTGTCGCTCTTATCCGAAGCCAATTTTGCGTGTGGCAACAGGTCGTCCAGCGCCTCCAGGGGCTGCGGCGTCTCGCCTTCTAAAACGAAATCTTCCCCGGTGATTCGGCGGTGAAGCAGGTGTGCAAGCCGATGCACCAACCCGAGCAGGTCCTTGCGCGGACCCACGACATTGGCGCCGCCGCCCGGAGCGACGCGCCCTGTTTCCACGTCGAGCAGCCTGGCGTTCACGATCATCTGATCGCCGTTTTCCAGGTAGCTTCCCACAATAAGATGGTCCGCTCGCACGAGTTTGCCCAGCTGCTTTATCTGGCTGGGGTCGAATAGGCCGGTGGACTGCAGCTTCAACTCGTCGAGGGCATGCTTGATCTCGTTCCGTTCGACAAGTTGGAGCTTCCCGGACTGTGACATATCCGTGAGGAGCGTTTCCGCAAGGAACCGCCCGCGCTCGGTTTCGCCGCCCGTGAAGTCGGCGACGCCGATTGTAAAACTGGTGGACGCATCAGGCTGTGTGACGGTCGGCATGGGGTCGTCGGCCCTGGAGAGGGTTGGTAAAAGAGAGAAAACAATGATGGCGGCATACGCGCGGAGATTGAGCATAACGTCCTCCTTCCCGCAGGCGATCAGAGCGGGCCGGCGGCCCGAAAACAAGTACCGAACATGGGGGGTAATGTCACGCGAAAGCGAACTCGAAAGCGCGACGAAGGATGCTTACGCGGACGGAAGCGATGCCCTCA
>JBBRKX010000657.1:0-3783 GCA_038231675.1 Chthonomonadales bacterium
ACGGTACGCACACACTCGCTCGCGTCCACCTCCCCAAACACGCCCCCCAGCGGCGACCCACCGAACCCCAGAACCGAAACCTCCAGCCCCGTCCTCCCCAACTTCCTATAATGCATCTAATACCCCCTCCGCTGCTCGCCGTATACCAGAAAGATTATACGACATATCTAAGACCGACAAAGCGCGTCCCCTCTCTGCCTTTTTTCCTGCTCGAATCCTTTCTTCCTCGGTGCCTCCTATTTCCTGACAAAAAAATGCCCGACTTCGCCATTGAAGCCGGGCGTGGACGCAAGCACACCGAAGTCTGCCTGACGAACACAAAACAATTGAGGACGAGAAAGAAGGATACCTTCGCCCTTATTATAACCCATTACGCACGTGCTGTCAATAGATATAGCGATAGATTGAAAAAGTTTTTTCTGCAAAAGACTCAACGGAACGGATAATACAGATTTATGTAAGCGGAATTTGCATCGGTGGCAACTCCTACCGCAGAAACACCCTTTCGGAGGCGCAGATATTTGCAAGCCTATGCTCGGATTGCTTGTACAACAAGAATTTGACATTCCACGTATGAAACAGGTAGAATTTATTGTAAGCGTGGGCTATACTATTACTGTGGCTTCAATAGCGTGGAACCGCGTGAATGAAAGGAAATACTACCCAATGACCCTATCGGGAGAGAAACGACGCGGTCGAAGGCCAGCGCTCGATCCGGGAGAACGCCGCCGGCTTGCTGCGCGTATCGCCAAAATGGTCTTAGTAGATCGCCTGGAGCAGAAAGAGATTCTGCAACAGTTGACGAAATCCGAGCCGGAACTGGCGCATATCGACGCCAGCACCATCTCACGCCTCTATCGCTTTGCACTGGATACCGGCATTGTGCGCGTCCATATCGATGAAAACGCGCCTTTCAAACCCCCGCGTATTGAATCACTCGAGCGTGAACTCGTCGCGGCTTATGAACTTCAGTCGGCTATCGTCGCCGATGCCACCGGGCATGAAGAGACTTTGGAAAGCTCGCTTGCCGATGACCGCCTGCACCAGGCGCTCGGTCAGCTCTGCTCCGAATACCTGGATACCATCGTCAGGCAGAACGAGATTGTCGCCCTCTCGTCGGGACGCGCCGTTTTCTACGCCTGCGAAAGCCTGTTCAATAAGCACATCTTCGACAAGCGCAATGTGCGCGGCGTCAAAGTCGTCAGCATGAACGGGAACATCGCCGCCGAAGTCTGGAGCATGGAGAGCCCGGACGCCCGCCGTGCGATGGACGCCGATATCAGCGGTGCCTGGCTGGCGCGCGCCTTCCCGGATGCCGAGTTGATCCGCCTCAGTCTGCCCGTTGCGGTGAAGTCGCCGGAGATGATCCCGGAGTGGCTGGCCGAGGGGCCGGGCCGCTGGATCTCCCCGCAGGTGTGGGAAGAGAAATCGAAACAGGGCGTCGGCCACGGTATGGTGCAGAACGGGGAAGACGACGTCTGTGTGCCGACCCTCGCGCTGGTCGGTATCGGGGGCGTACGGGCCAAATCCGGCCACCGCTTCATCGTGGGTCTGCATGAGCCGATGCTGGGCAACCTGCAGCCGGAACTCGGCAAGATGATCGAACTGATCGAGCAGATCTCCGGAAACGGCAACAAGCTGATCTCGTGCGCGGTTGGTGACCTTTGTAACCGACTGTTCGTGACGCTGGCGGCCCGCAAGCATCTGGCGCCCGCGAAGCTGGCGGAACTGAACGCCTATGTCCAGGCCATCAACGAGCGGCTGCTCTCGATCACCTTCGAGCAGTTGTACCTTGTCCCGAAAGTGGTCGTTGTGGCTGGCGGCGCGTCGAAAGTGGACGCGATTCGCTCGGTGCTGGAGTGGCAGGCGATGGGCTGGAGTCAGCCGATCGTCCACGACCTCTGCACCGACCGCGAGACGGCGGTGCGTCTGCTCGAAGCGAAGCGAAGCTCCACCCGTCGCCCCTGATCCTCAATTGTGCCACCCTTTTGTAGCCCTGGCTGTCTCCGACCTATTTTAACCCTTCGGAGCAGGCAGGGCTTTTTGGGCATTTATATACCAGCTAAGGAGCCGTGCAATAGCAGTAGCTTCGTAACCGCCGTTGCTTTGATCTCATCCGGGGCAACAAGATGGAGCGTTGGTTGCTGCGACTGTCCAAAAGTTCCTTTCAGAGCACAAGAGCGGACTGACAGGGGGATAAGGGAAAATAGGTCGGTTGACAAATTGAGCTGGCTTGAGTATAATTAAGTGATCGTTTCGCGCTCTGAAATATCCTGCGCTTAACGGAGGGTATTGTTTTAGCAGGAAGCATCTCTGTCCCATTCTTCCCTACAGCATATCCATGTAGCGCGCACTACCGTTTTGAAGCCGGGAATCCCTGCACGTAGACGGACGTGCTATATGGCCTTCGATGGCTTTCTGTGCTATTATAAAGCTCTCAAACCTTAATAGGTTTCCCTGCGTATCATAGAATATACTTTAGGATGCAGGACATAACCCAAGTCACTTGCAGTGGCAAAGCCGAGATGAGATTTCATGACAGACGCCGCGCACGAAAAATACACTAATGATTACATCGGCGAGGTTTTCTGCCAGGTATTCTTCGATGTCCCAGCATCCTGGACACCTGCAGCGTACGGTCTCGTGTTGGACAAGATTCGCGACTTAGGCTTTGAGACTGCGCAGGATATGGGATTCATGCCGCAGCCACCAGAGGCGCGACAGGTTCCTCCTATTTTAATGCGCTTTGGAAATTCTGCGGGTACAACGCTGATACAGGTAAGTCCGTTTTTATTTTCGATCAATCATGTAAAGCCATATCCTGGATGGGAAACGTTTCGCCCAGTTGTGTTGGAAGCCATGGCTAGATGCTCCAATGTAGTAGAACCCACGGTGTTCAAGCAGTTTGGTCTGCGCTATATCAATCGAATACGGATACCTGCTGATAAGCGTCTGGATAGTTCTGCGGTTCCGATAGCAGACTGGTTAACCATATATCCAACGTTGCCGGATTCTCGGAAACCATACAATGTCTGCACCGTGCAGTGTCAGTGGCTGGTCCAAGATGATCATCTCTTAGCTGTTGGAGTTTCCCGAGATCTCGATCTACCAGCTGAAGAATTTGGATTCGTGTTAGATCTAGGGTATACCGTCAACCTATCTCCAAACTGGAGCTTAGACCATCTGGAAGACTTGTTAGAAACGAGCCATGATGCTATCTATGCCCTCTTTGAGGAGTGCATAACCGATAAGACGCGTAGTCTTTTGAAGGAGCTAAAACCTCATGAGTAACAAAGCTCTAGCACAGTTTAACTTCGCCTGTTTAGCGGTTTCGCCAGCAATAGTTCTATCGGCACCAGGTATCCCCGGGAATACGACAGGTCATCAGACATATAGCAAGTACTTCCTTGGAGCGACTTCTGAGGCATGTGCCAGAAACATGGACAGTAGTTTCTGTGATTTGTCCAGTGCATATCTGACTATTGTGAAAAAAAGGCATCCCGACTTTGATCTAAGTGTCTCTAGGCATGGATTGAATCCCTTCACAAAGTCATGTGCGGACGTTGCTCCTCCTGTGGGATCCTCAGAACAGATTGAGACGTCTACTGGATTTGAAGGGCTGGATTTAGCCGCTTTCTTCAATGTCATGGATTCTGCGGAAGTCATATCTAGTAGGCGCCTCACTGCTATTCTTGCGTCCACTGGCTGGGACATCATTGAGGAATAGATCCTAAAATGTATCTGGATGTTTCGTCAGAGGCAGAATTAAGGCAGGGGGATATC
>JBBRKX010000658.1:0-3776 GCA_038231675.1 Chthonomonadales bacterium
CGTGTCATTGATCAGAACGGCTGGCGGCTCAGGAATAGTCTTCAATATCAAGGGAATTTCCCACATCTTATAGATGCCGGACGGTGCATCCTCGAACGGGCAGCCGGAGGTAAAGAGAGCTACCCGGGTCTCATTCCCCTGGTGCTCTTGGAAGCGGGCGCATATGCTCGGACCATACATATGTCCGCCGGAAATTACCTTATCCGTACACGACTGCACAAATTTCCACGGGCCCCAGGGGTGCGCGCCCTGGTAAAAATCATAGCGCATTTCGGTCGGCTCAAACCACCGGGTCAGTTTGACCGGGTTGTACCACGCGACCATCAGGTATGCGCCGATCGAAGGGACATAAGTGACGGGGCCGGAGCCGCATTGAGCGGGCAGGCTAAGGATCGGCATTGCCTTCCCGATATCGCCAGTCCAGCCGGCCGCATGCGTGCCCTCACCACCCGTATAATAGCTCCAGTCGGATACATTCAGCATGGCAAGTTTTGAGCGTAAAATACGTCCGAGGATATAGTTGTCGCCATCGTTCCAGAATCCATCGTTGGAGGTCGCATAAACGTATTTGTCCGCGCCGTCTCGCATCGCACGCCCCCCGTTTTTGCCGTAGTGAATAAAATACGGCGTGCCGAAGCGCCCGCCCGGCCACATAGGATGACTATAGTTCTCGGCTGCGTTCCGCGTCCAACTTACTCCCCTATCGGTCGATTTGATCAGGCTGGCATTGGCGGCCGTCTGGCGCAGTAAGGGATCCTTGCTGTCGCTGCCATATGTGTGTCTGGACACAAAGGCATAAAATATGCCGTCGATACACTCCTGCCCAAGCGCCTTCCAGGTCGCTCCATCCGGTTCCTTTTCCCCCGCTTTGCCGTATGCATCCATGCTGTTTACGCCGATGCCGGTCAGCGCCTCGACGCCGTCACCCGTAAGGCGGTGAAAGGCGAGGTTTCTCCCCCCGCCGACATTTTGGAAAAATCCTCGGCCGTCACAGTTGAATGCATATAGATTGTCATCGTCCGCCCAGAACGGGTCCCAGGTGTCCCCGTTAGAGTCATCCCACTTATGGATATGATCGAGATCCATGACCACATGCGTGATCGAAGCGGCTCTTGCCGCAGAAAGCCCGGCCGTAAAGGCCAGCGTTAACATCAGTACGACGCCACTGAGCGCTGTGACCGCGGCATGGAAGGCTGGCACATTCCCTGTTCGCCTGTTCATAGAGGTTTTGATAGTCCATTCTCCTCTTTATTACCCGGTCTGGCGATGACTTCCTATTCTTTATTTTGTGAGGAAATCGACTAACGCGGGATTGACGATTTCCGGATGGGTCCAGGGGATGCAGTGCGGTCCACCCTCCACGACCACCAGCCGACTATCTCGGACAGCCCTGTGTGTCCGCAACCCTGAGGCCGGTAATGGGACGATGCGGTCGGCGTCACCATGAATGATCAGGGTCGGAATGTCGATCCTGGTTAGATCGGCCCGGAAATCGGTTCCCCAGGTGTCCACGCAGTCTAGAGTCGCTTTTGGGGATGCGGCGACCGCAACATTCCAGCTGTTCTGTACGGCCTGGTCGGAGATGCGCTTGCCTCCCAGGACATCGACATTGTAGAAGTTTTGAAAGAACCCGAAAAGGAAGGCCGGCCGGTCCGCGACGACCGCCTCCTTGATCCCCGCAAAAATGCCGCCATCCACGCCGCCGGTGTTGTCCTCCGTCTTCAGTAGGAACGGCGGGACTGCGGAGATGAACACCGCTTTACGGACGCGCTCCGATCCATGCGTTCCCAGGTAGCGGGCCACCTCGCCGCCGCCCATCGAGAAGCCCGCCAGCGCGACGTCCCGCAGGTCGAGAGTTGTCATCAGTTTGTGCAGGTCTGCGGTAAAGGTATCGTAGTCGTAGCCCGTCGTAGGCTGGCTGGACTTGCCAAAGCCGCGCCTGTCGTACGTGATGACCCGATGCCCGGCATCCAGCAGCGCCGCAGTCTGTTTCTCCCAGGAAGCGCCACTCAAAGGATAGCCATGAATCAGAACGACGGGACTGCCCGTGCCATGATCCTCATAGTAGATTTCGATAGGCGTGGAGTTTTCCTGGCCGACTGTGATACTGCCCATTGCAATTCTCCTTCCGACATCGCGTACCCGTCCGACAGGCTCGTTGGACGGTGGATTCAAGTGGGTTCAGACTTATGCGGATCTGCTTCTCATCTTAACGATTCGGCGCGCCGTAAAGGTTGCCATCCAGGGAGCATTGGAGGATCGTGCTGCCCTGCGGACAATGCTTAGACGAGACTCCGCCAAAAGGGTTAGCTTACGTTGTGTCGAATCCGGTTATTCGTGGCGCAGAGCCTCGATGGGATCCAGGCGGGAGGCGCGAATGGCGGGATAGATGCCGAAGAACATGCCGACAAGCGCCGAGAAGAGGAAGGCGCCGATGATAACGGAAAAAGGAACATACATGGTGAGCCCGCGCTCCCCGGTGCGCTCGTTGATGAGTTGAGGAATGAATCGTGTGATGTAACCTACAAGGTACGCGGTGCCGGTTCCGAGCACCACGCCGGTAAAGCCCCCGAAGCCGGAGACAGTGGCCGCTTCAATAAGAAACTGCAGCAGGATGTCCCGCCGTTTCGCCCCAATGGCTTTGCGCAGCCCGATCTCCTTGGTGCGCTCGGTCACGGTCACCAGCATAATGTTCATGATGCCGATGCCACCCACCAGCAACGCCAGCCCCGCAATGGAGCCCAGGAGAATGGTGAATACCAACAGCACCTGATTGATGCTGTCTATCAGGGTGTCGAAACTGTCCACCTTCCAGCCGGGAAGATTGTCGTACCGCCGCATCAAAAGCTGCCAGACCTCGTCCTTGGCGGCATTGATATGGGCGAAATCCACCGGCTCCGCATAAATCACTCCGACGATATCGGAGCCGATGAGTCGTTTCTGCACCGTCGTCAGCGGAACGAAGACCTGTTTATCGGCATCCCCTTCAAACGTCTGGCCCTTCGGGGCAAGGACGCCGATCACGGTGAGGCTCAGCCCGTTCAGTTCGATATCCTTGCCGACAGGATCCGCCTTCAAAAACAGCTGTTCACGCACCTTGTCGCCGATCACGCAAACCTTCGCCCAGGTGCGTTCGTCCTCTTCCGAAAGAAATCGCCCGCTCACGACTTCCACATTCCGCATACGTTCATAGTCCGGCTCGACGCCCGTGCCTGTCGCGTCCATGTCGCGGCCGGCGTACTTCAGTTTTGGCGAGCCCATCGGCATCTCCGGGGAGAGGCCTCGAATCAGACCGCACTGTTCCCGAATCGCATCCACATCCTCATTTTTAAGACCATCGATATGCCGTGTCTGGTGCTTGCGCTCCTCCTCGTTCGGCGCATACGCCACGATGATCAAGTTGGACCCAAATTTTTCGAACTCTTTGGTGATGTGCGAGGAAGCGCCCTGCAGAATGGCGACCATCATGATCACGGCGCTCACGCCGATGATGATGCCAAGCATCGTAAGGGCCGAGCGCAGTTTATTGGCGCGGAGATTATCGAAAGCGATCTGTAAGCTGTGAAAAAAGTTCATGGAGAATTTTGACCGGCGTCAGGAATAATGTGGAAGTGCGGCGTTCAGGACGCAGGTCAGTCGTGCATTTCGATTCCCTTACGCGGCGGACCGACATAGGGGTTCGGGCGCACCTTCTCCCCCTCTTTCAGGCCGGACACGATCTCGATATAATCGTCGCCCACCAGGCCAAGGCTGACATGGCGGGGAGCGGTCGTTTC
>JBBRKX010000659.1:0-3763 GCA_038231675.1 Chthonomonadales bacterium
AAAGCACTGCGCTTTACCAGCCGCCAGACCAGCCCGGAGCGCGCGTTTTCCGTCAGGAGCAGCATCATGCCCAGATCGATACCGATCACATCGGTATCGACCCAGTCTTTGTCGAGGTTGAAGGCGTTGCAGAAACCGTAGCGGCCCCAGATCCTATCGTGAAGCGCCCACAGGTCGTTGAGCGATTTTCGGGAGCGCTCCGGCGTAAAGGCCATTCCGGCAAGCATCGCCGTCGGGCTGACCGTGCCGTGGTTGCGGCCGTCTATCGGGCTGTCCGCGCCATAGCCGTCCGGCCGGTCGAAGGCATTGATCCCCCAGAAGCCTGCGGCATAGGTTCTGCATTTCGATTTGCGCGCGCAGTAAGCCTGGTCGGCAAGATGCGCGTTTTTCCAGGCGGTCCACCAGTCGCGGCCCTGGCGATCCCGCAGCCCGCGCAGATCGAAATAGCCCGGAGCCATCTGCGCCATGAAAATCGGCGAGGGGCCGCCGAAAACCGAATACCCTTCTTCGACAGGCGTTGGAAAAGTCCAGCGGTTCCACGATTCCTTTGGCAAGCCCCTGTCGCCGGGGGTACCCAGCGCAAGGAGATAGAGGTACGAAGCCTCGCTGTAGCCCTTCCAGCGACTGGCAAGGAAGCCATTTTGTGGTTCCCAGCCCATGCACGGCGCAGTCTCCTCGGGCAGCGCGCCTCCGTTGGTAAGCATCCAATGCCAGTCCATGCGCGCGGCAATATCCGTCGCAAGAGCCTGCATTTCCGTATGCGGCCAATACTCACCGGCTGTAAGCGCTCCCAGCGCCAGGAGCGCGCTATCGATAGATGAGAGTTCACAGTTCCAGATACGCGCCCCAGTGCCCCAATCCACAAAATGGTAATAGAAACCGTGAACGTTCGGAAGCGTGTCGTGGACGAATCGCAGGGTTTTCAGGCCGCGTTCGTAAGCCTTTCGATTTGAGACCCATTTATGCTCGACGCCGATAGGAAGCGAGGCAAGCATATACCCGGTCGCGGAAATCGAAGCGACGGTCGAGGCTCCGGCATCGGGCAGCGCCTGGTTCCTCTCGCGATCCTTCGTCAGGCCGGTATTGCCGTTCGTTTCGTTCCAGAAAAAGTCGAAGGCGCGTCCCTGGACCGCCTCCAGAGCAGGAGCGGATTGCTGAGACTGCGCCGCTGCCCGCCCCGCCAAAAGCAGGCACAGGCAGCAGATTACAAAGGCATTCTTTACGCGCATTCGGACTCCTATCAACATCGAACAGAAGCGCCGGCGACCATCAACAGGATGGCAATAACGTGCGTATTGTTCGCCGCATGCCTCTTATGTTCCTTCGGTAGGCGGCCAACCGAAGGAATTGCACGCCAGTCGGTGGAATGGACACCTATCGAAGCAGCAAGGGGGCGCAGCGATGCAAGTCGATCTGGCGGGCCAGGCGGCATTAGTGACGGGAGCAGGGCGCGGGATAGGCAGGGCGATTGCGGATGCGCTTGCGGCCAATGGCGCGCGGGTACTTTATACCGACATCGATAGCGCAGCGGCGGAAAGCGCTGCCGCGTCCATGCCGGGCAGTTTTGCGGCGGCCCTCGATGTGTCGGACCCTGCGGCGACGCAGCGGGGCGTTGCAGAGGCGCTCGACCGCTTTGGCCGACTCGATATTCTGGTGAACAATGCCGGTATCAATACGCTGGCCCATCGCGTAAATATAGATCGATTTCCCCTGGACGAGTGGGAGAAGATACTGCGCGTGGACCTCACCGGGCTATTCCTGATGAGTCAGGCCGCGCTCGTCCCGATGCTTCGCCAGAAATCCGGCCGGATCATCAACATCGCCTCGGTTGCCGGGTTGGTGCCGCTTCGGCTGCAAAGCGCCTTCGTCGCGGCCAAGGCGGGCGTCGTCAACCTCACCCGCTCGATGGCGCTGGAATTGGGGCCGCAGGGCGTTCTGGTAAACGGGATCGCACCCGGTTCGATTATGACGGAGGGAACCCGGCAGCTTTTCTACGGCGAGGACGGCAAGTTCCGGGAGCATGCCGCCACGCTTCTCGCGCACATACCGCTCGGCCGGCCCGGAACCCCGGAGGAGGTCGCCCACGCCGCCCTCTTCCTCGCCGCCCCGGAAAGCAGTTACATCAATGGACACATCCTCACCGTAGACGGCGGATGGACCGCAGGCTATATGCGGGAGTTCTAAGGAGAACCAATCATGGCAGCAATCACACAGTTCCAGGGCTACGAAAGCCCGACGCCGACGATTCCGCGCCCGGATATGCCCGTCGAGCCGATGATCGTCACGGTTCAAGAGGGCGTTCCCGTAGCCTATCCGGGCTGTCACGGATTGGGGGTGCGCGTCGTGCATCCCGTCAATCCGAATGCGCCCGCTAAAAACCTCGGCTTAGTCATGTTCTACCTGCCGCCACATACGATCAACGGCGTCGGCTCGCACGAGACCGAAGAGACCTATGTGATCCTGGAGGGCCGCGGCACTATGACTTTCGCCAATGGCCGCCGCCAGGAAGTCGAGAAAGGCCATTTCGTCTACCTGCCGCCCTGGTGCGAGCACGGTATCGAGAACACCGGCACGGAAACGCTCGTCGTCCTGATCGCGACCTCGCCGCCCAATCCGTAGAGGCTGTGCTTTCGATCTTGACGTAACTCCTACTGTGTGGGATACTTTGCGAGGGACAGATGCGATTTACTTTCGTTGAATCGTTCGATTTCACGAAAATTGTCTACGAATACTTTGGAAGCGATACGGAATTCGCCTCGTTCCAAGACGCTTTGATCGCAAACCCCGAGCGGGGAGTTGTGATGCCTGGATGCGGAGGCTTGCGCAAGGCACGTTGGCGTGATCCTCGTCGCGGGAAGGGCACTCGCGGTGGGTTACGAGTCATCTACCTACACGTTCCAGATGCCGACCGAATTCTTCTCGTTGATGTTTACGACAAGGATGAAGCAGATGATTTGAGCGCATCGGAGAAGAAGATCTTGGCGGCGCTTGCGCAAGCGTACCGGGACGAAGTGAGTCAAGACGTACGTTAAAGGAGCATCAATTATGACAACACAGCGCCCACGGCTTTTCGATAGACTAAAACAGGGATTGGAAGATGGGATCGCCCATGAGCGGGGTGAGCGCAAACTAAAGGTGACGGAGGTGGTAGTTCCCGATCCACCAAAAGCTTACTCAGGAGACGACGTGCGACAATTGCGTGCTCGATTGAATATGAGTCAACCTGGATTCGCGCGTCTGTTGCAAGTTTCTAATAAGACGGTGCAGAGTTGGGAACAGGGTGTGCGCCGCCCACAGCAATCTTCGGCCCGCTTGCTGCAATTTATCGAACACCCTGAACTGCTCTCTGCGCTGGGCCAGAAAAAATAGTTGATGCAGCAATCAGGTCAGGTTTCAGCTAAGAATGCCGGGCCGTAGCCGATAAGCACGGTTCTGTCGTTAATACTCATATTCTCGAAGCGCGCGTTTGAAACTAACGATTGGGCAGTCTCATGAAGTCACCGTGATTGTCTCTATCGCATAACGGGACGCTTAACCAGTCGAACGATGTGTACACTGATAAGTTCGGTCATCGTGATCTCATATCGGAATTGTCCACGATGACCATATTTCCCTATTGGTTGCGCGATGCCCTTAAATCTCAATTCAATGTTGGCCGACACAGCATAAGAATAGGTCACTGTGTCAGGTAGCCAATACGCTGTAGGTCGGCGCGAAAAGTCAATATGACATGGGAAGAACCTCTCTTGTCCACTCAATGGCT
>JBBRKX010000660.1:0-3738 GCA_038231675.1 Chthonomonadales bacterium
AACCGGCACGAATAGAGGCTCTCGATTCTGCTCCACCTTCCAGATTCGAATCATGCCCTCATCATCCCCGGAGGCAAGAAGCGAGCAATCCGGGCTGAATGCGACGCTCCGAACATGTCCTTGGACAGGAATAGCCGGCAGGCTTTTTCCCAATTTCAAATCCCAGAGAAGGATTCTGTTATCCTTTCCCCCGGATGCCAGCAGTTTTCCATCGCTGCTGACGTCGAGCGAGAGCACCTCCCGTGTATGTCCCGGCAACGGCCGATCGGTGTGACGGCGCAGATCCCATAAGCGGATCGCGCCGTCAAAGCTTCCGGAAGCAAGCGAAGAGTCCCCATCGAATGGAGCCACTGCGGAGACGGCGGCGTCATGACCGCGCAGGGTGAGCAGTTCCGCACGCTTTCCGATGTCGGCAAGATTCCAGGAACGCTCTATTCCGTCTTCTCCGCCGGAAGCAATATTCTCTCCGCCCGCACTAAACGCGACGACGAGAACGCTTCCCTGATGGCCATGTAAGTTGAAATTATCCTGTCCAAGTTCCAGATCCCAGATCCGTACCTTATGGTCGTCACCGCCTGAAGCAAGTCGCTTTCCATCGGGGCTGAAGGCGAGGCTCTCGACCGTTCCTTGTTGCCCATTCAATGGCCGTAGTGCGCTGCCCGTGTGGGCATCCCACAACCAGATACGGTTGTCCATGCCGCCTGCGGCGAGTGTATCGCCGCCGGGACTGAATGCGATGCTCGTAACGGCATCCTCGTGCTTTCGAAGAGAGAGGATCTGTATTCCTCGTTCGATATCCCATACGCGCACGGAGTGATCCCAATGCCCTGCGGCCAGCCGTTTTCCATCAGGACTGAAAGCAAGACATCGGACACGATCAGGATCAGGCGATCCCAGCAGCGAGCGCAAGAATATTCCTGCCCGTGCATCCCAGAGCGTGATGCTATGATCCATGCTGCCGGCCGCCAGAATGCTTCCATCCCGGCTAAATGTCAGGCAGAGTACGCCCTTTGACCGCCCCGCCAATGGCCTTCGCACACCGTTGGCGGTATCCCACACCCAGACATGCCCGAGCGCATCCCCTCCCGCAAGACGCGTACCTTCCTGGTCGAACGCAAGCGCCGTGGCGTCACCCCGAAAGCCTGGAAGTTGATGTCCCGTCGCCACATCCCAACAAACGATCCTGCTTCCTTGCACCAATGCCGCAAACCGCTTCCCGTTTGGACTGAGAGCGACCACTCCCTTTCCGGCGGAGGCAGGCGTGATGGTACGTACGATCGGAGCGACGCGGGCGCGAGCCTCTATCAATCTCTCGCGTGTCTCAAGACGATCGTCCAGGGTAAGCGCCTTCGCCAGATAGACTTCGGCCGCCTGTACATCATTGTCTCCCAGGCCCAGGAGAGCCTTTTCGCTGATATCGCTGGCTTCGTAGAGCCTGGCGGTCCGACGCTGCTGCCAGGTAACTAAAGTGAGAAGTAAAATCAGACCCAGGGCGATCAATCCGGCGCTAACCAGCCTTCGATAGCGCCTGTTTGCGACCCGGCGGCTCGTAAGGATAAACTCCGTCTGCTGCGAAGTGGGACGGACATCCTTATCGGCTCCGGCCTGCGCGAGCCAGAGTTCGGCATGGTGGAGGTCGTTGCCGGATAACGTCAGACTTGGGTCCCGGTGGCTATTCTCCCATTCGACTGCCCGAGTGAGCAGTCGCGTGTGCGCATGCACCCACGCAATGTCGAGTTGAAGAGCCTTGATCAAAATCTCAAGGGAGGTATCGAAATCGTCGTCGTCACGAAAAAAAATCCAGTTTCGCTCCGCAAGCGCCGCGTGCACGCTCTTGGCCGTCACGTCACGATGGACGAGTGGGATGAGCCGTTTGTTATTGGCGACCGCATGGGCGATTTCTTGTGCACAGGGATCCGAAGCCACCGAGTCGGGAGTAAGGACGAATATAAACGCATTGGCTCCCTCTATCCCCGCCAGGATCTCCTTGAGCCACTCCGAGGTGGGTAGGATCTCTTTCCAATCGACCCACGTTTTTTCCCCACGTTCCTGAAGCGCGCTGTTTAAACGCCGGACAAACTCCTCGTCTCGACGTGAATAGGAAATAAAAACTTCCGCCATAATTTCTTCCGCTCACCTGGTAAAGCATTGCATTCGCACGTTGCTATCATATCCTTCACGGTCGCGACTGTCGATGGGAATCAGGCTTCATAGGACAATAAAAGCCATCGGAGTCCTGAGCCGTCATTCGATTTCAGGACATCTCTGATCCAGACTCGAAGCAACGGCCTCGCCTGGGTAGGAGAGGCCGTTGCCATGGATGCGGGAACGCAATTTCTCTTAAAGTCGGAATAGACCGTCATCAAGCCCCTGGTTCACCTTTACATCGCGATAAACCATTTCGCCGGCCTTCTTATCCTCGTTATTGACCACGAGAATTTTCCCGGGAAAGAAAATCCCTGGCGCCACCTGGCTCGGCTGCTTGTAGTAGAACGTCGCATTCAGCTTATCTTCCTGACTGTACTCCTCGTGCTTCAGGATGAGTTTGGATCTGGGATCGATCCACAGGATGCGGTGAGAAGTATCGCTCTTGTCCAGGTAGGTCACCTTGAACTTGGCGCACATAGTTCCGTCCACGGGATGCGCGCCCATAAACTCGGCCCGCGTATACTCCAGGTAGCCTGCGGATATCAAACCTACATCCAGCAACGTCTTGCGCTTACCCGGAGTAGCGTCCAGATTGATCGTCGTCTTGATATTGAACGCCGGCACGCGCGCGTACTGCTTTGTTCCGTTTACGATGTAGGTTGCGTTCGTTGCACCGATCCTGCCATCAAAGCGCAGTTTGTTCTCCTCTTTATAGCTGACCTTCACGTCTCCGCGCAGCTTATAAAGGTAGTTGAAATCCTTGCTGATCTTGCGGCCTTCATTATCGTCATGCTGCGTCACATGCATAACAGCCGTGAAATCATCCAGATGGCTTGCCACGTAATCATGAATATTCGAGCTGACCGTTCCGCTTTCCGCAGCGGTGGCCTTGTTACCCGCCAGCGGCCCTGCGATGCCAATGCCCGCCATCATGACCACCGCGACAAGCGCGCCTGTCTGCAGCGGAGACTTTCCCAACATGAATGTCATCCTTTCCTGAGGCTCCGTCCGGGGATCTTCTGCGGTGCGAAACAGAAGCTGCTGCATGTCGTCGGACGGACATACAAGCTTACCAACAACTATGACACTTACGCTCGGGTGTTGTTACACAGTTCCGCCGCGTCCGGAATTCGACTCGATGAGGCGGTATACTAAACTGATCAACCCAAATCGCGACCGGAGCGGGCCGGCGCGCTCGGAAGGGGCTTGCGTGGCCGTATTCCCACCTTCGCTGCTGGAAGCGACATTTTTGCATGCGCCGAACATCGGCCGCACCACCGAACAACGTCTCTGGCTTGCTGGAGCGCGGGATTGGCCCACATATCTCGCGAAGGAATCCGAGTGGCCGCTGACCCGGGCGCAACGCGCGCTGCTTACTCCCACCATCGAAGAATCCAGCAAGCGGCTCGAGGAGGAAGACTTCGCCTGGTTTGCAAAGAAGCTGCCGAGCAGCGAACACTGGCGCGCCGTTCCGGCCTTTGGACACCGGCTCGCATTCCTCGATATCGAAACCAATGGCGGCATGGCGCCGGACGATCTCACCATCATCGGTTTGCACGACGGGCGCACCCTGAAGCAGTTTGTAAAAGG
>JBBRKX010000661.1:0-3706 GCA_038231675.1 Chthonomonadales bacterium
GAACGTAGTTGGGCACATTTATGGTAACCGGGATCGCCATCGCTCGGAATGCAAGCCGCACCGGAATTTGTTGTTCAAATGGTAACATGGAAGTTCCCTCCACAAAGCCTGATTCGCAATATGATTACGCGTGCCTGCTCGTAATAAAAATATGGCAACAATAAAATCCACATCTTTTCGAAAAAGAACCTATAGCAGCGTATTTTCAATATCTCAGACGAACGAGATTTCGAAAGGTTACGATATTTTTAACGAATCCCCGGTAAAATCGTGACAGAGAAAATTCGACGGCGGGCCGTGCCGCCATTATGGGAACGTCATTCGACACCGGTAGCGTATTGTCACCCTGACGGAGCGACTCGTTTTCGTGATTTTAATGTGTCATAAAACGCGTCACAATGGGAATGTTCGCCCTATCGCGCGGGACGGTAAGCTTCGTCCCGGATATAATTGGGAGTGCCCTGTGCCTGTTATCTCTTTGCAACGACGTGCGGTCTCTTTTGCACTGTTCTCATTCTGTCTTGCGCCTGTCTGCCTTCCCACGCAGGCGCAAGGGCCGGGGGCCACTTTATCTCCCGCAAGGGCTGCGGGGCTTACGGAACTTCCCGTGGGGCCGTGGGGGCCCTATGCGCGAGGGCATTCCGGCCCGTGCTATGTGCTCAATCGACTCCAATCGAACAGCCTGGCTTTTCCCATCGTCATCGGGCAGGTGCGCCGTGAAGCAATGACGCGGCCGGCTAAGAGCGCTTCCGGAAAATCGCGCCTGCATTCGGAGACTGTCCTCGTGGAACGGCGGGCAATGGGGTTGTCAGGAGTGCATGCGGAGCGCGATGATCGAGACGCTGAAAACCCGGACGGAAACCGGCGAGCCGTTGTACGGGAAGCGGACGCGGAGGGCCTGTTCTGGAGGTTCAAGACTGAGTTCGCACCGGCAAAACTCTCGCAACCGGTCCTGTCCCTTCCGGCAGCCAATGGAAAGCCCATTGCATCCGGACTTTGGGGAGCGGGAGAAGCGACCGTGGAGTACTTTCCGGCGTACGTGGACCCGGACGCGGATGGGCTGATTATTCGTGTGACGCTTGCGAACCGATCCAGCGCCGTCGAGGAGTATGTCGTAGACCTGCTCGCGGGCATGAATTCGATCTCGGACGATTTGTTCCCCAGCCAACAGCTTTCCGTCCAGGTCGATGACGATAGCGGTGATGTCGTCATTCAGCATACGCGTTCACAATATGCTTTCGCCCTGGCGGCCAAAGCGGGACCGACGGAGGGAACCTCACGGACTCGCTCGGCTCGCGTAAGCGATAATTTCTTTTCCCCGGCTGCCGCGATACAAGCCATCGATGCCCTGGGCGCGCCCGTTCCTTTCGGTGAACTCCCTCCAGATACGCTAAAAATAAATGCGCGCGGGCATGCGGAGGATGCTTCCTATCGTTCGGAGGAAGGGGCTCCTGCGGGCAAGTCGGGCAAGGGCGGCAAGAAGACAACGGTAAAGCCTGAATTCGGCGAAGGCCTCTGGGGTCTCAAACGAGTCTCCTCACTTTCCGTTCCTCCGGGTGGGACCGTGACGCTTTATCTTGCGGTGGGAACTGGAAAGCGCATAGAAGACGCTCAAAAGTCGGCGCATACGCTTTTAGATCAGGCCGGGAATGTCGATGCGGATAACAAGACAACGGTTGAGCCCGCCTATGCGGGCGCGGTCGAGGCGCACCGCGCCGCAGCATATGCCGGCGGCGCGACAGCGCTGGATGGCCTTGTCGCCCAATCTCTTGTGAATGTGCCGCTTGCTCGACTCCGAAGAGTGGGATGCCCTTCGAAGCAGTCGCTTTCCGGGCTTCAAGCGGGAACTTACGATCCTGGAGCAGGGGGCATGATCGCGCTGGGATGGTCCCTTTATCGGCCCGACTGGTCTGCCGCACAGCTTAATGCGTGGTTCCTGCTCACGGTGGTAAAGCCGGATCAACCTGCAAAGGATCCCATTGGGGTGGCGCCCACCAATCTGATGGCTCTATGGGACCTGTATCAGCGTACTCACGATAAAGACCTGATCGCAAGGCTTTACCCCTATGCGCGTCGCAGATATCTTGAGTTGTTGGCGGCAGGGCGAACAAATGAGAACGAATGGCTATTTTCCTGGACGCCGGACACGACCGCTAAGCCTCTTCCGGCTGGCGCAAACACCCTTAAAGCGCGCTTCAACGCACCGGACTATTCGGCATACATCATCCGTTCCGCGCGTATTCTCACCGCGATCGCTAAGATCACCCTGCAGTCTCCCAACGATATGCTGGACTACACACGCGATGCGGCAGAGGCCGGTCGCGCGCTTAACGAACACCTCTGGGACAAAACGGGCAACCGATACATTGCGCGATCAGCCGACGCGACGGTGGAGGACATGCGGTCCGGGCGACTCGCGGACCTCTTGCCCCTCATTGCGGGACGGGGCGCTCTCAGTGGCGAGCGCCGCGCCGCATTGATCAAATCGCTCACGGATCCGAACGCATTCTGGAGCGCAGGGGGATTGCGCAGCCGGTCGAGTGCTTCGCAGGATTATCGCGGCGACGTCAAAGGACAGGGTGCGGTTGTCTTCGAGGAAAACTGGATGCTCTGGAAGGCCCTCTTCGACCTTGGCGAGATGGAGACGGCGGGCAAATTGGCGACGAATCTGCTGCATGCTTACGAGAAGGCGGTATTGGAGTCCGGGGGCTATCCGGAATGCCTTGACGGCGTGACCCAGGGGGCCCGGGGCGCGGCAGATTATTCCGGGGACGCTCTGGCGCTCCTTCCTATGTATGCCGCCTATCACGTGCCCGGCACGGTCTCCACCGGCTGGGACGTGAATGTGACGGTGCATCAGTATGATAAAGTCGCGGATAAGCTTCATGTCGAATTGCACGCTCTTGCCGAAGGAAAAGCGACGATTGTGTGCGCGCTGGGCAAACCCCATGGAACGTATGCCCTTACCGGAGCGAACACCGCGCAGGCGACGGCGGACGCCACCGGGGCGATCGTCGTTACCCTGCCGGGAGGCGCCGAGGAAATGGCGATTGATATCGTCCCGACCGGCGCGAGCGCAAGCATTCGATGACTGCGCATCTGCATCTACCGGTTTATGTTTCTATACCATGCGCCTCCCGTTTTAAATGGCGACTCGGTAGGGGGAGGCAATCGGGATCTCGTGGCCGGAAGAACTTGGTGGGAACCTGCCTGTTCCTGTGTCTGCTTTGCCTGGGATGTCGCCGTACCCTTCCGGAAGGGGATTACCGCCTGCCGGAGAATAGGGAGCCGCAGCCAGGCGTCTATGTCGACATGAACCCGCGGTGGTCCCACGATGGAAGGCATATCGCCTTTCTGCGCGGGACGCCCGATCGCTTACAACAGCTTTATTTGATCGATCCCGAACTCGCGCGTCCGCTCCCTTTATTGGAGGCGGAACTGGTTTCTCCCGATCGGAATTACGACTGCACTTTGGAAAGCTATCGGAGTCAGGAGACGATTGCATGGTCGCCGAACGATCGCGACATTGCGTTCGAGAGGGCCGAGTGGTTCACGTTCGATGATGGTGAGCGCCTGCCCGGGACAGGGCTGTGGGCGTGTGACATCGCCTCCGGCAGGGTGATCCCCCTCGCGCTGCATCCGACGCATTACACCAGCAGCTACTATTATTACCATTTTCCTTGCTGGTCGCCTTCTGGCCGTTCTC
>JBBRKX010000662.1:0-3704 GCA_038231675.1 Chthonomonadales bacterium
ACTTGCATCTGCATAGCTAAGAGCGTATGGGCAAGCCAACGAAATTTGCCCGTGCGCCCGTCCACCCATGCAAGCGAGTAGTCAGACACCCAAATCCCCGGCTGTCGGGAAGATGGCGTATGCAACTCCATCGCGGTCAGAAATCCACCTTCCGCTTCGATAACGTTGTACTTCCAAGGAATAGGAGTGGCGTTCTCCCAAAGAATACGGCCGTCCGTTACATCCAGGCCGTACCATTTATCGTCCCCAACGCACAGCACGCTGCCTGCATCACGACAGGGAACCATGCGGTCAATGTGTTGTGGCCGCGCGCTCGAGAACGTCTTCGGTGGTATGGGCCGCTCGACATGGCGCGGCAGGCTCCAACCGCTCCTGCCGAGAAGGTCTTCGCCCGTAACATAGTTGGGCCAGGTGGAATGGCCTACCATAGCGTCATCACCGCGAAAAAAGTGCACGACACGCTGCTGATCTGGATAAACAGCGGGCTCGACGATCTGGCTTTCGCCTCCTAACCCGGTGTAAGCGAATGTTCTCGCCATCAGGTCAATCGTGAACGCGGTGGGGCCGCTCGTAATTAGAACCGGTTTATTGGCGTGATTCGCCACCACCCTTTGGATTACTGCACGGTCCGTCGGATCTGCGGGATCAAGCAGATTGCCCGTTGCCGCCGAGCGCAACCGGAAAGGATTATGCCCCGAGGACGAATCGAGATAGGGAAACTCGACGAGCAGGTTATCCACCATGCCGATGCGCCAGGAGGGGGCGCCTGCATAGGCATCTTCCCTCCAGTCCGATTGCCAGAGAATGCGACCGGTCGCGGCCTGTATCGCCTCCACCCGGTCGCTGTAAGTCATGCGTGGCCCGTGGTTATGGCTTTTGTCTTCTTGCAAGGCTGTTTTGTCGGCATGTACAATGACCACCATACCCAGGTCTTCCACCCTGTTGGACGATATAAACGACCATTCCATGCTTTCGCCAATTCGGATCCCACGGGTCGCTTTGCCGGACGGATCAAACATTTTGTGAGAAGGACGACACCAGAGTTTGCGCCCCGTTGCGCGTTCCAGGGCAACCAGACTGCCTCGCTGCTGAATCAGCAGCACTTCGCCAATCGGTTTCACTACGATTTCGGCATTCGGGTCTCGCGATAAGCAGTCACTTAAATTAACTTCTAAGCGCGGTGAAGGTAATTGACATGACTTCGTCATGCCATCTCTTTCGACGGCATCAATCGAAGCTTTGCCAGAACGCTTCTGCCGCTCAGCGTGGGCTCTATCTCTCACCACGCAAGCCAGCACCACCACCAGAATGAACAATCCAATTCTGTCGCATATACGGCGCATTGCGATTCCTTCTGCTTAATTTAGTTCGCCTTGGATTCAAATATCTTGACGAGTTCGTCCATTTGATTTTCCACGGCATACGTGTAAGGCGTTTGCCCCTCCTGGTCTTCGTCCCGGACCCGTGCATGGTAGGCGAGGAGCACCCGGACCGCGTCCGGATCGTCATGGACGACCGCATGAAATAAAGCGCTACGTCCAGCATTATCGCATGTATCGATGTGCGCTCCCCGATTGAGAAGGATCCTAATCGCCGGGATGTCGCCGCGATCGACTGCTAATATCAGAGTGGTGCTGCCGGAGGCATCTGCTTCCTCTCGATTGGCTCCTCTTGCAAGAATTAGCCGCAGCATATTCGCAGAACCGTGTTGCGCGACCAGGGTGAGAACAGTGCCGGAACGGATGCTCCGAGCGTTGACGTTGGCTCCGTTTGCGAGCAAGAGTTCCATCGCCTCGGTATAGTACTTGGATGCCGCCAGTATCAGCGCTGTTTCCCCATCGGAACTTGTGGCGTTTACGTTCACATGGCGTGCAAGCAGTTCCTGTATCGCCGGTAAATCATTTGCCGCGGCGGCTGCCATCAGTACGGTATGGCCGCTCGCATCGTGAGCCTTTGGATCGGCATGATGATCGAGGAGGGCATGAAAGAGCGTATAATTGCCTGCGGCGGCAATAAGAGCCCGCCCCCCGACTGCCTCCGGTTTGCTAAGATCCGGTTCCCTGTCCAGGAGCATCCAGGCGATTTCGGGGCGCTGGTAGACGATGGCTTTCGAGAGGTAAGAGTCCCCGCGATTATCTGTCGCGTAAATGTCCGCGCCTGCCATCAGCAAAGCCCGCACCGCATTGGGAGCGTTGGCCAGTATCGCGAGCGTCAGCGGAGAGGCGGCGGTACGGCCCTCTTCGTCACGACCGGCCCCCCGAAGGAGCAGGCGCTCTACGATCGCTCCGGTATTCTTCTCGATGGCAAGCGTCAGAGCCGTTTTTCCTGCTGCATTCTGAACATGGATGTCGGCGCCTTGATCCAGAAGGATCTCGACGGCATCCGTATTTTCCTCCATCACGCTTTTGAGTAAAGGAGGAACTCCCTCCGCAGGGGCGCGGCTTGCTGTTCCCACCGCTTTAACCTCCGCGACTTTGCGCTCAATTTCGCGGCTCAGACCGGCCCATGCGGGCGTGTCCTGATCGTGGTGACGCACATGACGATCCGATAAGACCCGCAGTATCGAGATGTCCCCGACTTTCATGGCCAATTCAAGCGCACTGTCCATATCCTCGACCCGCGCTGGGTGCGGCATGTGATCCAGCAGCGTTTCCACGGAATAGACTTTATGGCCTTCGATGCCGGCCATCAAAGGCGTTTTATTCGAATTGTCCCGTAGGACGGTGCTCGCGCGGTGTTTCAGCAACGTCTCGACACTGTTGGCTTCGTCGCGTTCCATGGCATAATGCAGCGCCGTCCTGCCCAATATGTCTGTTTGATTCACGTTCGCGCCACCCGCGACCAGAGTATCGATGAGAACGCTGGAGTTTGATGACGCGGCGAACATGAGCGCGGTCATGCCGCTTTTAAGAATACTCTGGTCGGCGGTAAGTATTTCTTTGTTAGGATCGGACCCTGCAGCGATCAGCGTGCGCACTTTGCCCACGTAACCGTACTGGGCCGCCGCAAGGAGCGCCGTCCACCCCGCCTTTGTCCGAGTTCGGGCATTGGCGCCCTTCGCCAGCAATAGCCGGACAACATCCATGTGGTTATACGCCGCCATCAGCGGCGTGCGGCCATCGGCTGCGAAAGCATTCACATCTGCGCCACGTCGTATCAGCTCACGAACCATCTCGAAGTTGCCTCGGAAGCATGCCTCGATCAGTGGGTAACTTCCGGCGTTGTCTCTCAGGTTGGTATTTGCTTTGTGCTCCATGAGGACGGTAAGCACGTCTTGTTTCTCAGTCCGCACCGCTTCGACAACCGCCGTTCTGCCCTCATGGTCTTGCAAGTCGATGGCGGCGCCCCTTTCTAGAAGCAGGCGCACGCTTTGTACGCTTCCATTGTTCGCCGCCCACATCAGCGCCGTGCGCCCTTGCTTATCCCGAATGTCGATCTTCGCCCCTTTCAAAAGCAAACGGCGCAGGATGTCCGTTCGGTTCTGTGCCGCCGCGCCAATCAAAGGCGACATGCCATTGGGGTTGCTCAGGTTGGGATCGGCCCCATGATCGAGCAGGATATGGGCGGCACGCGAGATGGGAGCATATGTGGCAACTACGAGCGCGGGATTTCCCTGTGCATCGGTGGCATTTGGATCGGCGCCATGCGCCAGGAGGTCTTCGAGCTTCACATCGTCGCGCGTTTGCACCGCTGCGATGAGCGCC
>JBBRKX010000663.1:0-3693 GCA_038231675.1 Chthonomonadales bacterium
GGGACAGGCCCTGGTGGTCCAGAGGCCGTTTCATATCCCTCTAATGCAATCCCTGGAAATCTTCTTTTCGGATGATCGTCAACCGCTGGTCCATGAAGAGGACAATATGATAGCCGCGCTGGCCTGGTCTTCCGATACCGAACTGGTCTATTGGAAGTCGGGATTGTCTACGGATACGCATGCAAATGCGACGCTTCATGTCCTGGATATAGAAGATGGACATTCGCGTATGTTGGCGCATATCGAAAGCGCGATGAGTGTCGAGAGCATGGGAATATCGGGGCATCTCTGTGTTTCAACCGAGTTGGCGGGCCGGCAAGGACTGTTCGATCTGGATACTCGCACTGGCAAGTTCGCTCGGTTGACCCTTTTCGACAAAGCCTTTGACGGATTGGAAGTCTATCCATTGTTTGGTCACTCCTGGTCGGTGGAGCGGCAGGAGGTGGCGTTAATGGCGTGGCCCTACGATTATCTGGATGCGGGCGTCGCGCCGACAGCAATGAACAGTGCATGGAGTCCTATACTGGATGAGCCTTCGATACAAAACTACGTGAGTATCCGGCGCGATGGAAGCCGGGTTACGCAGCGTGAGCTGACGCAGGAGGCAAAGCGCAAGAAACCGTTTCGTCTCTTCCTCCTCAACCAGGAGGGCGTGTGCTTGGAAGTGCCGGAAACCTACAAAGTTCATCGTCCGCTCTGGTCGCCCGATGGCAGTCTGCTGGCGTTTATGCGCTATGAGCAGACAGGCGGAGGCTTGTGGCTGTTGCAACGTTCGGACCTTTCGTTACGCCGTATGGGAGCCCTATGCTCCCCTGATCCGTTCATGCACCCCTCCGGCGTTCTGTTCTATCGAACCGTGGATGAGAGTATTCCCACCACGAACGAACGTTGGCGGGAGCGTCTCAATTCCGCAAAATGGGTTCGGCTCGTTTTAAAGGACGGGCAGACACATCCATTACCATAACACAGGATAAGGAAAAGTCGGGTATCGACGCATGATCAGCACCTGCCTATCGTTGCCTCATGCAAGCGTTTGTCTCAATGGCGTTGACACGCTCTGCTGTCAAGCCGTGCATCCTGAACGGTGCAAAATGGCCTCACTCCACATTTCATTCGCATGGCGTACACGGTTGCGACCGGTGCTTTTGGTATGATAGAGCGCTTTCTCGGCCTCGGCGATAAGATCCGAGGAGTCGGAGGTCAATAGATTCATGGTTGCGACGCCGATGCTCGCCGTGATCGATCGTTCCGGCCATGGAGCGGCTTCGACGGCGGCGCGGAGCCTTTCCGCCATCTCCCTTGCGCCATGTTCATCGGTTTCCGGCAGGAAGATCATGAACTCCTCACCACCATACCGTGCCGCCACATCCGTACTGCGCGTCGTCCTTTTAAGCACCTGAGCGATCTGTTTCAATACTCGGTCGCCTGCCGGATGGCCAAAGGTGGCGTTATACGACTTGAAGTGGTCCACATCCAATAATACGATGGAAAGCGGCGTATGGTATCGAACGGAGCGCTGAAACTCATTCTGCAAACACTCCTGAAACGTCCGGTGGTTTTTAAGTCCCGTCAGACTGTCCGTCGTCGCCTGTTCCTGGAGCTTCGTGTTCGCGGCCGCCAACTCCAGTTTCTGAATCTCCAACTCCCCAACCATATCATGGATGGATTCCGTCTGAGTACGGATTTGCTGCCTTGCTACGAGAACCTCGGTGTGGGCTTCTTGCCGCGCCCGTGCGGTATGCCGAACGCCCACAAAGACGCCGCCAAGCGCGGCGAGAAAGACCGCGAGCGCCATGGAGCCGTCCTGACGTACGTTCGCAGGGGGTGTTATCTGGGTATGCCCTGTATATCCCGAAGAGACCCGAGACGCGGCAAAGATAATCAACATGGTGGTGAAGACCATCATTCCAAAACGATAAAATATTGTTCGCTCGATAGGCTGACGCATGATTTCTCTCGATGGCGCACCATGCGCCGGTTATGATTTGAATTTCCGTAGTCCGATTTTGATCCCTACATGGTTGCCTGGAAACGATTGAATTATCGGTCAGGAATGCGCCATTTTCATCCGCGCCGGAAGAACCAGCATTCTTATCGGGGCGCCCGATCCGTCGACATCGCGGCGCCAGCCTCCCTGCAAGGCCAGTTCCAGGCTTCGGAATTCAAATCTCCCGAGACAAAGATTAAGCGACCATTCAGGTCGTTCGCCGGGTATATTATAGGCACATGAAACCTATCGATATCATTTCCATTATCAGTTCGCTTGTCTCCCTTATCCTGGGAGTTTTTGCCATTTGGCTCTCCTTGATGCTATATCGATGGTCTAATGAGGCCGCCGAGCGCAGTCAGGAAGCGGCGCGCAACATCGAGTCGAGCGTGAAGCGGCTGGAGCAGCTTTTCGACAAGCTGTATTCGGACACGTTCTCCATGGTCAAAGACACCTATACCGATATACGGCAGCACATGTGGCCGGAGATTCGACCGTCGGATCAGGTGGACGAAGTGGCGGAAAAGAAGGCCGATGAAAAGGTCGCCGTGGTGCAGCAGTCCATAGGCGCGGAGTTGACACGGCTGCTGGAACAACAGTCGCATACGGACAATCAATTGCAACTGCTGACAGGCGAAGTGCGCTCGCTGTTAAATAAAGCCATCACCGAGACGCGCAGGATCGAAGAGGAGGCACGCGATGAAAGCGTGCGTGAAGTGATCTTGCGTGAACTGGACGCATTCGACGCGCCGGTCATGCTCGGCGACCTGACCGATTTGATGAATGATAAGTATGGAATCGGCGCGAGCGAGGTCATGGATGAACTGGAAAGACTCAAGCAAGATAGCGTAGTCAGTCTTCCGGACAAGCGGAACAAGGCCAGAACGCCGATCGCGCTGCTTCGAAATGTTTCCGCTCCCGATGGGATGCCCCCCGTTGCACGCTCCTGAATTCAAAATCCGCCCACATACTTTGAAACAGTTTTCGCTGTAAGGGAAATTCCCCTCTGAAATACGGGCCTACAGTCACGGGAATCTACTTTCTCCCGGATGTCACCATTCTGTCTCCGTCTTATAATCTTCCTGGCACACGTGCATCCTCATGGCTTGCTAATTTTTTGGAGGTCTTTTTTGGCCGTTCATTCCCGGGGTCCATCGCCGTTCATGCCGGCCCCAAATGGTCGTCTGCCCTTCACCAAGCGCATTCGCCGTATGATCCTCGGCAACCCTGTGTCCAGCGAACACATGGAGCACACCCTGTTGCCGAAGATCCTGGCGCTTCCGGTCTTCGCTTCGGACGCCATCTCCTCCGTTGCCTATGCTACACAGCAGATCATACTTGCATTGGGAAGCGCGGGGCTCTACCTTTCAGAGAACCGCGGTGCATACACGAACAATACGTTGTTGGTCGCCGGGCTGATCGTAATGCTGCTGGCGATTGTGGTCTTCTCGTACTGGCAGACGATCTTCGCCTATCCCAAGGGAGGCGGCTCTTATATTGTTTCGAAGGACAACCTTGGCCCACTTCCCGGCCTTATTGCCGCAGCCGCGCTGCTGATCGACTATATTCTCACGGTATCGGTCTCCATCGCCGCCGGCGTGCAAAACCTGGCAAGTATTCCCATGATGCGGCATCTGCATCTCGATCAGCACCTTGTCCCGTGGTGCATTCTCTTTATCGCGCTTTTAACGCTTGTAAATTTGTGA
>JBBRKX010000664.1:0-3682 GCA_038231675.1 Chthonomonadales bacterium
ATCGGAACAGCAATTAACCAATGAACATTGAGGCAAACGTTCGTCATAATCCTGGATGTACATCTTCAAGGCCAGACCGATCTGTTTAAGATTGGATTGGCAACTGGCCTGGCGGGCTTTTTCGCGAGCTTTCGCAAAGACCGGGAAAAGAATGGCCGCCAGAATGGCGATAATTGCAATTACAACTAGCAATTCGATGAGTGTAAACGCGCGTTGTTTCACTGACATTTCTCCTTGTGCATTGAGTAAAAAAAAGCCGAGTGATGGGTTAAAAAATAGCCAGCCTTATCCAATCTTATAGCGATGATAAGGCAAAGCAATACCCATGATTGTCCTGACATTCTACATCTTCTATCCGTTGTCCTGCTTAGGAAAGCCTACGGTGATAAATATATTCCTCCTTTTTTTGACATTATGCTGTTTTCCATACCGTTATACGGTCACGGATCAGATAAGTTGAGAAGCCATTGCGTGCTCAAGGATCATTTTGAACGGGTAACCCATGCATAAAATGGAGAAAGAGGCAGGTTTCCGGCGTCGGTCCGGCGTACATTCTCACTATCGGCAGGACCCAAAAATCCATAAAGGAGAACGGTATACATGGCGGAACCAGGTGCATCCATACAATTGATCGTCTTTGGCGAGCGCAATCAGAGTGATCCTTCGGGAGTGCTCAAAGATGTTGCGACCGCAGGATTTAGGGCGATAGAGGCGGGAAACCTTTATGACTCGCATGGCGAGGAAGCAACTCGGAAAATGTTGTCCGAAAATGGACTGACCGTTTCCGGCGCTCACTTCGGCTATGGCGATTATGCGGACGAGGCGCGACTCGTGAAAAACATTGCGTATGCAAAAGCAGCGGGCATCCGCTATATGATGTGTTCCGGAGTCGCGGATTCGAAGTCGGCGGATGGATATCGGGATTCCGCTCGGGTCTTCAATGAGGCCGGGAAGCGCATGGCGGAAGAAGGCATTTCCTTCCATTATCATAATCACGACTGGGAATTTCATGACCTTGGCGGCGTAAACGGCATGACCATTCTCAGTCAGGAGACCGATCCCGCGGTCGTCAAATTCAATATCGACGTCTTCTGGGTTCACTACGCGGGAAAAGATCCCGTCGCGTTTATCGGCGAGCACGCGGACCGGGCCGGATATTTCCACTTCAAGGATGGACGCACGGTAACCGGTCAGGACGGCAAGCCGAAGCCCGAATTCACGGAGTTGGGGCGGGGAGAAGTCGATCTGAAAGCCGCGTATCAGGCCGCGTTAAAGGTGGGCGCCAAATGGATCGTATCCGAGCAGGATCACTCCCATTTGCCCGCGGTGGAAGCGGCGACGATCAGCCGGAACTACCTGCGTGATGTGCTGGGAGTATAGCCTCCGTACCATCCGGCGCTGCCTCCCACGCGGGATGGGCTTGTATCGTGGGAGGAGGCGTCAGCCGCCCGCACAGCTTGATAAGCAATCGTTTGCTGTGTGGTCGGAACGTGGATATTGTCGGCTACTCACGGGTGGCACAACAGATTATATGAGGAAATTGGGGCAACGATGAGCGAGGGATTAGAGTTTCAAACATTTATCGACCGTCATGTGGCAACAGTGGAACCACTGGCACAAGAGACGAACCTTGCCGCATGGGATCTGCAGACGACCAGCAGCGAGGCGGCAAAAGCAAAGACGACGGAATTGAGTTCCCGTCTGGCAAAGATATTCGCGAATCCGGAGGAGTATGCATTTCTACGAGACCTCCCGCCGGGCGCGCTTCAGGCCCCTCTCGCCGCACGACAGCGCACGCTGCTGCTCCATGCCTACCTAGGTAGTCAAATGGCGGACAGCGTGATCGAACAGATGGTCACGCTCGGGGTAGAAATCGAGGATCGCTTCAATACCTATCGCGCCACCGTGCGCGGCAAACAGGTCAGCGACAATGAGATCGACGATCTGCTTATCGCATCGGACGATGTCGATCTGCGCCGGGAAACCTGGGTCGCAAGCAAGGAAGTCGGCGCGCAAGTATCGGAAAAGGTGCTGGATCTCGTTCGGCTTCGCAACAGAGAAGCCCATCGTCTCGGATTCTCAAACTACTATGCGATGGGGCTCGAGCTGGATGAATTGAACGAAGATCGCCTATTCGAGCTTCTCGACGAACTCTGCCGGCAGAGCGATCCGCTCTGGAAAGAGTATAAGGACGATCTCGACGCCCGGCTCGCCCAACGTTTCCATACGACGCCGGATCAGATCCGGCCGTGGCACCATGCCAGTCGCTTCTTTCAAGAGCCCGGGCGTGGCGAGGCGGATCTGGACCGCTTCTTTGGAGACAAAAATCTGGAAGAATTGACGTCCCGGTTCTTCCAACAGATCGGTCTGCCTGTCGATGATCTGCTGGCTCGGGCCGACCTGTATGAGCGCCCCGGCAAAAGCCAGCACGCGTTTTGCATGGACGTGGATCGTCAGGGCGATATCCGGGTGCTCTGCAATGTGCGTTCGAACGAACGTTGGATGGGCACAATGCTGCATGAGTTCGGCCATGCCGTATATGATAAGTTCAGCGACCCTCATCTGCCTTACCTGCTGCGCGGCCCGGCGCATACGCTCGCTACCGAATCGATCGCCCTCTTCATGGGCAGACTCACCAAGGACGCCCATTGGCTCCAGCACTATGCGGGCGTCTCGCCCGAAGAGGCCGGTCGTATCGCGGCCGGCGCGCGCAAGGAGGTCCGGGATCATCTATTGGTCTTTATGCGCTGGTGTTTTGTGATGGCAAACTTCGAGCGGGCGCTCTACCGGGATCCCGACCAGGATCTGAACACACTCTGGTGGAATCTGGTGGAAAAGTATCAATGGCTGCGACGGCCGGAAGGACGGAACGCGCCGGACTGGGCCGCAAAGATCCATCTGGCCACGGCTCCCGTCTACTATCATAACTACCAACTCGGCGAAATGGTGGCTTCGCAACTGCTTCACCATTTGAGGGAGGAAGTGCTTTCGGGCGAAAGTCCCGAAGCCGTCGTGACCCATCCGAAGGTCGGGGCTTACTTACGCGAAAAGGTGTTTTATCCCGGCGCGACGCGACCATGGGAAGACTGGCTGGAGCATGCAACGGGAGAAAGACTGAACCCCGCTTACTTTGTCGGGCAGTTGCGCGCCTGGTAAATACGAGGCACTATGCAGTAAAAAACCCCTGGTTGGCGTTCAAACCACCAGGGGCGTATTTAAAGCGCGCTACCTCAGGTAGCGTCGCGACTAAATCGTCTCTTTATAACCCATCGAGGCCAGAATATCGTGTTTCGTTCTGTCCGTGTACGCTTCCTCGGTTTCGTCCACCAGGGACGCATTGAATTCTTCCTGCCCGATGGCTTCGGGATCCTGCATGTCCTGCTGCTCGCGAACCTCTTCCAGCGCAACGCCAAACTGCTCGGCGATCGCCTCGAGGACTTTATCGACAGTAGTATCCGGTTGAACCGGGATCTGCAATGTTAGCGTTAAGATCGGTGTATTCGGAATCATGATCGCTCTCCTCTCGGCTGCAATTCCTCTACATACTAGAACCGTATCGTACTAGTATTATCCTTCATACGTACAGAAAAAGCAAGAGTACGCCCTGATGACTAACAGGAAGCAAAAAAAGAGCAAAATTTTCCGGAGGGAGAGACTGTTAGGACCGGGTTCCGGCGCCGCG
>JBBRKX010000665.1:0-3680 GCA_038231675.1 Chthonomonadales bacterium
AGATCGAGATCGAGACCGAGAATGGGAAGATCCAACGGATCACCTCGGATGAATCGTGGAAGGTGTCGACCGGCCCGATCCTCTTCGACAGCATCTATGGCGGCGAAAATTACGACGCGCGTCTTGAAAAGCCCGGCTGGGACACGGCGGCATGCGATGCTATAGACTGGAAGCCTGTTGCCGTTGTCGCGGCGCCGAAGGGTAAACTGACCGCTCAGCAGATGCCCGCCATCGCCATCGACAAGAGCATCAGGCCCGTAAAAGTCACGGAGCCGAAACCGGGCATATTTTTGTTCGACATGGGGCAGAACTTCACCGGCCTGCCGGAGCTTACGGTCCAGGGATCCGCCGGTCAGACCGTTGTGATGCGCTGCGCCGAGCGTTTGCATCCGGACGGTACGCTGGACAACGAGGGCATCGCGGGATTTGTGAAACAGCGCGACCCCGGCCAGCAATATCAAACGGATTGTTATACGCTCAAAGGAAAGGGCAAGGAGGTCTGGAAACCGCGCTTCACCTACCATGGTTTTCAGTACGTCGAGGTGACAGGATATCCCGGCAAGCCGACCCTCGATAGCCTGCGCGGCGTTTTCTTCCATACGGCCCTGGAACCGGCCGGGACGTTCTCCTGCTCGAATTCGCTGTTCAATCAGATCCGCCGCAACGCGCTCTGGTCCTATCTCAGCAACATGGAAAGCATTCCGACCGATTGCCCGCATCGCGAAAAAAACGGATGGACCGGCGACGCACAGCTTGCGTGCGAACAGGGGATCTTCAGCTTCCAGGGAGCTGCCCTGTATACCAAGTGGCTCAACGATCTGAGCGACGCGCAGCATCCCGCAGGCGATCTCCCCGGCATCGTTCCAACGAGTGGCTGGGGATATGGGATCGGCCCGGCCTGGGACAGCGCGTATGTGTTGATCCCCTGGTATCTCTACGCATACTATGGCGATACGCGGGTGCTCGCGGAGCACTACGCGGGAATGCACCGGCTGGTGGATTATCTGACCACACAGGCCGATAAGGGCATCGTTTCTTATGGCCTCGGCGACTGGGCGCCCTTCGACACGACCACGCCCGAAGCGGTCACCTCCACGGGTTACTACTACCGCGATGCCCTTGTGGTCGCGGATACGGCCGCGTTATTGGGGAAGACCGAGGACGCCCGGAAATATGGCGCGCTGGCGGCGGGCATCAAAGCAGCTTTCAATGCCCGGTTTTACCATGCCGACACCGGGGAGTACGCGAATGGGAGCCAGACCGCGTTGAGCTGCGCGCTTTCTCAGGGTCTGGTCGACGATGCCAACCGGCCGCAAGTGCTCGCCAATCTGATCGCGGCGATCGCAAAGCGAGGCGACCACCTCGATTGCGGCATACTGGGCACAAAGTATGTGATGAACACGCTGCTGGAGAACGGGCGCACGGACGTCGCCTATCGGATCGCGGATCAGAGGACGCTGCCTTCCTGGGGCTACTGGCTCGCGCAGGGCGCGACGACGCTCTGGGAGAGCTGGCGCGGCACGGATTCGCTCAATCATATCATGTTCGGCGATGTCAACGCCTGGTTCACCAAAGCGCTCGCCGGCATCAACCCCGATCCCGCCGCGCCGGGCTTCAAGCACTTCTTCATTCGTCCTAACCTCGTAGGCAATCTGACCGCCGCGCATGCCGACTACGACAGCATCCACGGAAAGATCGTAAGCGATTGGAAACTCGACCATGGCGTGCTGACGTTTGCCGTGACCGTTCCGCCGAACACTACGGCAACGGTCCGAGTTCCCACGGCCGATGCCGCCCGGCTGACGGAGGGAGGCAAATCCATCCAGCAGGCAAAGGGAGTGACGTTCACGCAAGCTGAGCCCAATGCCGTGACCCTGGAGCTTGGTTCCGGAACGTACCGCTTTACGTCGCCCTATGGTTTTCAGCGCACTGCCCGACATGAGTAGAGGGAAATGTAGATGGGTCTGGAGCTGAAAAATGTGGTTCCCTGGGGGCGCACCCGCGCGGAATACCAGGCGATGTTCCAATGGACGCCCTTGCGAAGATGTTGCGCGTACGGAAGCCATAATCTCCCGCCACCGAGCGTACGGACGGTCACAAAGGTTAGTCCGCCCGCGTGGATAACCCCGAGTCGGGTCCCCAATCCCGGTGGTGTCCGGGCTTGTTCCGACAGAGGATACCAGGCAGGATGAACCAGTCGCCGTCGCGAACAAAGATCCAACGGTACGCAGGAACGTTTCAAAAGGGGACTACATGAACGGGTTAATGGAATGGTTTGCTCCACGGAAGACCGTGGGCTTTCGGTTGCGGAGAACGCGGTTCTGCGCGGAGGTTGGCGGGGCCGCACACTGCGCTTCCGGCCGTGTATTTCGATCCGGCCTTTTTCTTGGCGCGCTTGTACTCACGTTGTTTGGGCAAGGTCGCGCGATGGCGAAGTCCGCGGACTATTTTCCGTTGCCGGACAGCAACGGCGGATGGCGCACCGCGAAAGACGCCGCGACGGTTCGTAAATACGCGGGGATGGACCTGGCCCGGCTGGACCATGCCTTCGAGTTTACGCAACGCTGCAGCCAGAACGGCGGCCTGCTCGTGGTGCGCCATGGCTATCTTGTGTATGAGAAGTACTTCGGCCGGGCGCAGCGCAATGTGAATCCCGACATGGCTTCCACGGGCAAAGCCTTCACAAGCATCGCGTGCGGCATCATGCTGCAGGATAAACACGACGCGATTCCGGACGGGCTGGACCAGAAGGTATTCACCGAGAAGTATCTGCCCGAAGCGTTCCCGCTGGACGATCCGCGTAAGGCCGATATCACGCTCGGCCAGCTCCTCTGCATGTCGGCCGGATTCCATGGCGAGGGGGGCAGTTCCGGCGTCGTTCATGGGCAAGTCGTCCCGCTAAAGCCGGTTCCCGGTCAGGACATTCACGACCTGGACGGCTCGTCGCTGCGAACGCCTTTATGGACAAATCCGGGCGGAGGCTACTCTTACTCTTCGCCCGCGCCGCACATCGCTTCGATGGTCCTACGGCGTGTGACGGGGATGGAATTGAAGGACTATATCAACGAGCGGCTGGCGAAGCCCATGGGATGGGGAGCGTGGGATTACTGTCTGCATCGCGGCGATTACGTTATGCCGCATGCAAATGGCGCGGGCAGCACCGCGCTTCATGCCACCGATGCCCTGCGCTTCGGTTATTGTCTCCTCCATCAGGGGAAGTGGGGCGACCGTCAGGTGGTGCCCGCCGAATATGTCGCGAAATGCAATCAACCGCTGCCTTACAACCCGCATACACCCTTCAGTCTGATGTTCGAGAACAACTCCGATGGCCATGTCATCGGCGCGCCACGCGACGCCTATTACAAATCGGGCGCGGGGGGCTTCGGTATCTTTATAGTGCCGTCGCTCGATATGGTGATTTACAAGCTCGGCGGCAACAACGGCCAGTACGACCCAACACTCACCACCATACCGCAGCCTGTTCCACTCGACACCTCCCGCGACAACTGGAAATATATCCCCGGGGGCCCGTTCGTGGAAGGCAGCATGGGCGGCGACGATGGGTTACGACGCGTATTGGAAATGGTCTCCGCCGCCGTACGGGACTGAACTCAATCTCACTACGGACAGACTGCCGGAGACAGAAGCAGGGGCCAAACTGGCGGCCGTGGAAGCTGTTC
>JBBRKX010000666.1:0-3668 GCA_038231675.1 Chthonomonadales bacterium
CCGGCGCTTTTTCGGATTTCGGTGGTTTCATCAGAACTGTGATGTTGAGCGCGAGACAGATCACACAAAAGACCGAGAGCAGAATAAACCCGAGGGCGTAGCTGCCTGTCTGTGTCTTGATGACCCCCAGGAGAAGCGGCGGGAAGAAACCGCCAAGGCCGCCCATCGCGCCGACAAGGCCGGTCACGGTGCCGGTATCTTTGGCGAAATATTGCGGAACCAGCTTGAAGATAGCGCCGTTGCCCAATCCGATAAATGCCGCTACCCCCAGCGCTCCGATGGTAAAGGGGACGATATTCTCAAAGGCCATGCCCAGCGCCAGAATTCCCGTTCCGATGAAAACCACCGTCAGCAGCTTTGCGCCGCCGATCTTATCGCTGAGCGCGCCGCCTAAGGGCCGCATAAGAGTCGCAACCAGCACAAAACCGGCGACCCGCAGTCCCGCATCTTCCTTTGTAAAATGGAAGATCTCCTGGAGAAGTTTGGGTAAGCCGATGCTCAGCGCCACGAATCCACCGAATGTCACAAAGTAGAAGAGCGAGAGAAGCCAGGCCAGCGGCTGCTTTGCCAGAAGCTGGAGCATTGCGCCGAACGATTTGGGCTGCGTCTGCACCGGCGCGTTGCGGGCGAAGATCAGGAACACGATTCCGTAGACAAGCGCGATTGCGGCAAAAACTTTGTAGGTAGCCTGCCAGCCGCCGAGAAGACCGGAAAGAAGCGGCACGCCGAAGAGCGCAAGGCTCTGGCCGATATTGCCTGCGCCGTAGATCCCCAGCGCAAGCCCCTGTTTTTCTGCCGGAAACCATTTTGAAGTAAAGCCGACTCCCACAGAAAAAGAGGTTCCAGCCATGCCCAGAAGCAGGCCCCACAGCAGAAGCTGCGGATAGGTATGCGCGAGGCTGAGCATATAGGCCGGAATGGCAATAAACAGGAGCAGCAATCCGAATACGATACGGCCGCCGAACCGGTCCGTCAGCATCCCCATGGGCAGGCGGATGATCGAGCCGAGAATAACAGGCACCGCGATCAGCAGCCATACTTGCTGTTCGGAAAGATGCAGCGCGGTCTGAAAGGTTTTGGCAAGCGGCGAGATCATGCCCCACACGGCAAACGAGATTGCAAAGGCAATTGTGGAGAGCGCAAGGGCTGTTTTCGATGACGACGCAGTCATTGTATGTCCTCTTTTCGGTCAATGTCGTAGAGGTATTTCAAAAGCCATAAATTTAGAACGAGGCACGCGCAGGAAGCGGCAAAGGTGGGAATTGCCAGCCCGCTTTGCGATGCCATAAACTCTTCCAGGGCAATGGATAGGAGCCATAATTGAATGAGCAGCACCGCCATTACCAGGACCAGGAGCGTCATCATATTTTGCGAACGCTGCTCGATTTTGGCGAGCCAGGAATCGTTCCGGTTCATGTGCCGATTACTCCTTCCGCCAGGATATTCCCGTCGACAATGCGCAGCGTGATGCGCGGCAGGGGACGGGGAGGCGGACCTTCCAGGACAGCGCCCGTGCGGGCATCGAACGCCCCATTATGGCAGGGACACTCCAGACGGCTGCGCTTGGCTGCAAAATGCACCGGGCAGCTCAGATGCGTGCATTTCTGCGTGTAGGCCGCGAAGGTACCATCTTCCAGCCGGACGAGCAGGGCCGTGTCTTCCGGAGTGGGATAGCGGAAAAGCTTCACCTGGCCGGGCTGGAGTTCCTCGGTTCTGGCGATGAGCTGGGAGGCATAGGGATGCGCTTTATGATCCTGCCGCCGCAGCACAAAATAGCCGTTACCGACGGCGGTGGCGCCGGAAACGAGAACGAGGAACTTCGTAAATTCGCGACGGGTGACGTAGTTGTCGGCGCCCCAGGCAACCGGAAAGTCTTTACGCCATTTCGGGGTTGCGTCTTTGCTCATCCGATGCTTTCCTTTCGATCGATCGTGCGTACATTTTCCAGGCGAATATCGATCCGGCCTACAGGCTGCCTGGTCTGGACGCTGGCTTCCTTGCGGGCATTCGCCTCGGTTTCCGGCATCACCATATAGACCTTAGTCGTTACGGTCTGTTTGCCGAACGTCCAGGTGTTCACGGCATTTCCGCGCCTCCGTTTTTGCCACTCTTCCATCGTGCCGAAATAAAGGGCTTCCGATGGGCAAACGGTGGCGCACATCGGCCGCTTTCCCACGGAAGTGCGGTCGTAGCACATGTCGCACTTCATCATTTGGTCCTGTTCGACTGCGTACTAGGGCACTCCAAAGGGGCAGGCGAGCACGCAGTTCTGACAGCCGATACAGCGCGGCTTGAGAGAGGATTGAACGACTCCGTCCGGAGTCTGTTTGATCGCGTCGGCGGGGCATACCTGAGCGCAGGTCGGATCGTCGCAGTGCATGCAAACCTGAGGCGTAGTCTGAACGGACTCCGCGCGATTAATGGTTTCCAGGTGGATCATAGAGACGCCGCGATGCGTCCCACATTCTCCACAGGCATGAACGCAGGCCTGACACCCAATGCAGCGTGCGGGATCGATGATAAAGACGTTGTCCAAAACAAAACCTCTTTAGAACTCAGTAGGAATCGAAAGTTAAAATAACTTATAAACAGATCCAAGTGACTTCACACTTTTGTTCTCTTTCGAGCGCTTCCGCTCGCGGGAACAAGATGCTGTTTTCTTTATGAACGTGTCGATGGGTATCTTCTTCGAGTTCGGAAAGCGCATCCAGCATCGCACGATAGGTGGCGCAGGCGCCATCCGGAACCGCGTAGCCATTCGTGAGGCTTCGCATGGTTTTCAGGCCTTCTCCTGCCTCCTCATGTTCGCTTTCCATGACCTGAATGGCATGGCTGATGGAGCCGCAGTCAAGAGAGGTGGCCGTCTCTTTGCGTTCTAATCGCTCGATAGCGGGAAAGAGAACCAGTTCTTCTTTTTGCGCGTGGGCTTCCATCCCCTCACGAAATGCTGTGAAGGTGTCGGCAAGTTCCGCCAATTCCGGATGCCTGGAGGAGTGAGCATCGCGTACTTTTTGTGTCAGAAAACTCAAGCGCGGGAGTGCGTCGCGAAGATAGGCATGATGGGTCGTGACGATATGCTTGGAAAGCATGGTAAGCGGCGCCGTAGTCCAGTCGGTTTGGCAGCCCTCAGTTACTGCGCCTTCTCTCTGAAGATCTCGCTGCACCGCCTCGAAATCGATCGACAGCGCCGCACAGCTATCTTCCAGCCGCTTTTTGCCTCCGCAGCAGTAATCGATTCCCCAGCACTCGAAAACGCGCGAACGGGAGGGGCGTTCTGCGACCATTTGCCCGATTGTCTGCTTTGATAATTCGGCGCTCATAACCTTCTCCTGAGTTCCGGAACTCCATAAGTCCCGTCGAAAATATAAACTGGATAATGGTATCCAGTTTTAATCACTATACCATGTTCCCTGCGTTTTCCACTCCAAATTGAGGCCGGCCGCTCCAGAATACGCCGTTTAGGGGATAGCTGGAAGCGGCGCGTCTCACATGGCTATATCAGCGGTTCGCCGCCGGTAACGCCATAGATCTGGCCGGTGATATAGCTGCCGGCCTGCGATGCCAGCAGCACATAAATAGGCGCCAGTTCCGCGTGCTGTCCGGGTCTGCCTAGCGGCGTATCCTTGCCAAAACTCTTGAACTTTTCGGCCGACATTGTGGAAGGGATC
>JBBRKX010000667.1:0-3665 GCA_038231675.1 Chthonomonadales bacterium
CTCCCTCCCTTCATATGGAGATCGACACCGGTATCGGGAGAGCGGGCCTGCTCCCGGAGCAAGCGGTTCCGTTCTGGAGACGAGCCGTGGAGGCTGGATTGCGCGTGACAGGCCTCTCCACGCATTTTTCGGACGCGGACGGCGCAGATGAAGCGTTTTCACGCACGCAAAAGCACCTTTTCGACTGCACCCGCGCCGCGCTGGAACAAGCAGGCGCTGCGTTCGAGGTCGTTCATATCAACAATAGCGCGGCCACCCTGCGTTTTCCCGAGGACAGTGGAAACCTGATTCGACCGGGGGTGTTGCTGTATGGAATACGCCCTCGACTGCCGGCCACGCTCCCGATTTTGTATCCGGTCTCTCCTGTTCTCGCCCTCAAAGCGAGGATCGCCTCGGTAAGATCGCTTCCGAAAGACCATCCCATCAGCTACGGGGCAACCTACCGTCTGCCCCGTGCCGCGCGCGTGGCAACCGTTCTGATCGGGTATGGAGACGGCTACCCCCGCCGGCTCTCCAATATCGGCAAGATGCTTATCCACGGCCGGAGAGCGCCTATCCTCGGAAGAGTCTGTATGGACCAGACCGTGGTCGACGTGACGGATATTCCGGAAGCTTCCCCTGGGGATATCGCAATCTGCATCGGGAAGCAAGATCAGGAAAGCATCACGGTGGAAGAGCTCACTGCAATGATGGACGCCACCGAGCATGAGTTGACGACCTGTCTTTCTTCGCGCATACCACGTATTTATCTCCATCGCTAACTGATTTGCGTACATTATTTGCATCATATCCCGCGACCAACGACTGTCGAGGCCGCATGGGGTATAATGTCGCAGTCTCTCCGCGCACATCCATGCGCCTCGATGCTGCATAATGCCCGTCTGCCAGGAGGATCGCCCGATGCATTTATTCCGCTTTCGCTCGGTTGCCGCCTGGTTACGCCCTGCCACGGGCTTATTCGCAGGGGTTGCTTTTTGCTGGCTCCTCGTTCGGCCTTCCCTTGCCGCTCCGCCCCTTGAGCACGCAGTCCAATCCGCACACAAACAAAACGTACTTCGCCAGGATGAATGGGACGGCATTTACTGGGGCGCAAAGAAGATTGGATACACGATGGCGCGTATCTCCCCCACGACCTTCGAAGGAAAAGACGCGCAACTGGAGAGCAGCGAGAGTACGATCAAATTCACGATGCTCGGCGCGGCCGTACAACAAAATTCCTCCCAGACCACCATCAGCGACCTGGAGCTTCGACCGCTTACGGAACGCGTAGACGTCACTTCCAATGGAAGCACGCTTCATGTCGAGGCGACATACGACTATCCGCATCATAAAGTAGAATGCACGATAGGATCAGGCGCTTCGGCGGTGCATAAAACGTTGACTATTCCGGAAGGGGCAAGCCTCGCGGCCGACACCAACCTCCTGACTGCGGGAAAGAAGCTTGTCGTGGGGCAAAAGATATCTTTTCTTTACCTCGAACCGATTACGGTGGAATTGGATCCGGGAAAGCTCGAGGTTACCGCGCGGGAGATAGTTACGGACGGGGCGGGCAATAAGATAAATGCGTATGTGGTGAAAACGCATCTCTCCACGGGGGATATGACGGAATGGGCCACCGCCGAGGGAGACATTATCAAGGGCCAGATGGACCTTGGGATCATGACTCTAGACGTAGTCAAAGAGACGAAGGCACATGCCCTCGATTTTAGTTTTACCGCGTCGCAAATAACAAACTCAGGGACGACGACTTTGCCGCTCGATTTCGCGGACGCGACCGCCATTATTCCCGATCATGGTATTGCACATCCTCGTTCCGTGCGTTCGCTTCGAATCACCGTCGCCGGCATACCCGCAGGAAACCTGCTGCCCTCGGACTCGCGGCAAAAAGCCGTACCAGACCCCGGAGGCGCCCCTCAGGAGAATGGGACCGTTCAGTTTGAGATCACGGCGGAAACGCCGGATGCTTCCGACGCCGCGCGCTTGCCGCTGAACGCGCCGGAGTTGGCTGTTTACCTTGCAAAAGCAGCGTATCTTGACACGGAGGATCCCGAGATTAAAGCGGCTGCCGCGCAAATTCGAGGGAATGAAACGAACACCGTGCGTATCGCCGTCGCCATCCGTGATTGGGTGCATGCGAAGATGACGCCTGACGCCAGCATCGCGGTGCCACGTAGCGCTTCCGATGTCTTTCGCCGCCGGAAGGGCGTTTGTCGTGATTTCGCGACACTCTATACGGCGCTGGCGCGTGCGGCCGGCGTGCCCACGCGGTTGTGCGGCGGGATCGTCTATGCAGACGGCAAGTTTTTCTACCATGCCTGGGCGGAAAGCTTTGTAGGCCGTTGGGTAGCCTTCGATCCCACACTGTATGACCCCGCGCACCCCATCGCGTATGTGGACGCCACGCATATTAAGTTTGCTCAAGGCGATGTAACAAAGATGTTTAATGTCGTAAATATCGTCGGCAAGCTACACGCAAGTGTGCAAGAATACAACTGAGATATTTCCAAGAGCTTGAGAGAATGCGGACTGCGTCGTTTCACTTCTCCGAGATCAGCACGAAACCGGGGTTATGTTTGGAAACGTATCGAATTGAGTATGTATATCATGCGTGATCTAAGAAAGTTTATAGGAGAGGGGGTGAACGAAAATGCGGCTTCGTAATTTTCGACAAGTGTTCACAATATTATTCAGTTTGACGATGATCAGTTTCAGCGTGTACGAGGGACAGCAATTCCGAAACTATTGTTTCAGTCCCGGTCCCCATTCGCGCTGGATAGCCACCTTTAAAGAGACGTTCCAACAGTCGGACGCTTATACCGCCAAAGTAAGCTTTCTCATGGGCGTACTGGGCCTTCTCGTGGGCTTTTGGGTCGGGCCGCGCATTTGGGCGAAGATCGTTCAAGCGGGCCAGGATATGGAGCGCACCTCTCCTGGCGACAAGATCGCCGTGGGGATCGGCATGGCGCTCAGCGCGCTGGTTTTCCTCTTAGTGTTCCTGTTGCTGCATCCTGTGTTCGACGGTTTGAAACTGCCGATGGGCCTGCAAATCGGAACGCTCATTGTGATCGGGATCGTGCTCGTCTATCTCGGCATCGTAGCGTCAATGAGCATGAAATCCGAAATCGTCGCCATTCTTTCCCGCGGAGGCAACGTCGGCGCCGCCGCGCAGGAGGCGGAATTAAACCCCACCCTGAACTGCAAAATTCTGGATACCAATGTCATTATCGATGGACGCATCGCGGACGTCTGTCGGACAGGCTTCATTGAAGGCACGCTCTACATCCCTGGATTTGTGCTGGAAGAGCTGCAGCACATCGCGGATTCCAGCGACAGTTTAAAGCGCGCACGCGGCAGACGGGGTCTGGACATCCTGAACAATATGCAGAAGGAACTTCCTCTCGTTGTCCGAAGTTGGGACAAGGCGCTCGATAAATCGACGCATACCGATGAAGTGGATACACGACTGGTGAAGTTGGCGAAGGCTCTCGAGGGCATCATCGTCACCAATGACTTCAACCTGAATAAAGTGGCGGCTTTACAGGGCGTGCAGGTGTTGAATATCAATGAACTCGCGAATGCGATCAAGCCGGTGGTTCTGCCCGGAGAGTTGATGGCGGTTGCGGTCGTTAAAGAAGGCAAAGAGCCCAATCAGGGCATCGGCTATC
>JBBRKX010000668.1:0-3648 GCA_038231675.1 Chthonomonadales bacterium
ATGCGGAACTTCTGGAACGTCGTGGTGCAGCATAAGTGGGATAAAAAGCGCTGGTGCACCTATATCGTGGATGAAGTGCAGCAAGACGCTCGCGGTCTGGCCAACTTCCGCAAGCTTCAGGACGCCCTGGACGCGGGCAGTGACCGGCACGTCGCGCTGATCTGGACCTCCCACACCGACCCCTCGGCCCTTATTAGCGATCCCGCCACGGATGTGCGCACCCTGATTCGCTGGTGGTCTCCCAACGGAGACGCCGCCAATCCGACTTTCCTTGCGCCCCGGAACGCACTGGGCGATACGACCTGGTTTTATCATAGCGGTCACCCTGCAGTCGGCGTACACGGCGTCAACGCAACGGGCATCGATCTGCGCACATGGGGCGTGATCTGCTGGCGCTACAAGATCGGCGGCTCGTTCTGGTGGGCGATGGATCTCGGTGACGCCGAAAAGCCCCTGGCCATTCCCAAGTACAAGCGGGAAGACTCACGCTGGGGGAACGGCGTTCTCTTTTACCCTGGCGCTCGCCTCAGCGACGTGGGTCTGCCCAACATCGATGGCCCGCTCTCCTGCCTGCGGATGAAGGCGTACCGCCGCGGCCTGCAGGACTATGAGTACGGCTGGCTGCTGAAAGAGCAGGGAAAAGGCAAAGTGGCGGATGACCTCATAAAGAAGGTGATGCCTTCCGCATTGACCGAAGCCACTGGAGTGATCGTGGGAGCGAAAGAGGGAGACGCCTCCGCCGGCGGCGAGCAGCGCGGCGGCGTGGTCACGGCGAAAGCGCCGCGCAAGGTTGGCCCCAACTGGAGTGAGAACGTCAACGACTGGTATCAGATGCGTGAAGATCTTGCCGCGGCACTGCAGCGTTAAGAAGGCAGTTTCCGCTACGGAATCACGCACTGTTTTAGTCCTAAACCACGGTCGGCTTGACGGACCGCACGTGGTTCAGAAGTGGCATTTCACACGGGAGCAAATCCATGCACACCTGGCCCGATTCGCGTATCCTGGACCTTTTCGGGATCGAAGTGCCGATCATTCAAGCGCCCATGGCCGGGCCATTGCACGCGGTAGGAAAGCTCTCAGGTAAGATTCGGACAATGAGAAAAGGGGCCACTCCATGTCATGTGATATGGAGTGGCCCCTTTTCTTACGCGTCGCCTCTCTCCATGGGGGGAAGCCACTTGGTCGGTGGTGCTGGTTTCACGGCAAGCATCGGGCGGAATGACTCTCGATATGTCCAGGCCAGATATACTTCCAGCGCCACCACGGCTATGGCGACACCAATGCCGCCGGGAGCGAGGAACGCGTGAAAAGCAAAGATGTTCACGACGATTGGGGCAATCAGCGCCAGTCCCAGCGGCACAAACCGGTTCGAGAGAAGCAGCACTCCGACGATCAACTGTGTCGCCATGATCAGCGGAAACATATAGCCAGCTTTCATCAGAGCGCCGGCGAACTCGGCCGCTCCGATAGGCATGGTCTTTGGCTGCGGTAGAAAGTTCAAAAAACCGTTGAGGCCGGTGATAAGGAACACCAGACCCATCATGCCCCGCGCCACGGTGGGAAGATATCGCAGGTACGCATTTGCATTGGTCTCCATGGGCCCTATCACAGGATCCGTTGCGTGGATTGTCATGATGTTATCTCCTCAATTTTTAATTTAAAAGCGCTAATCCCGGTTGCTTTCCTTCGCGCTTTTTCTAACCGTAGGTAGGATGCTGCGGCCATCCGGAAGGCGAGTCCTCCCAGTCCTGCTGCCTGCCGTACGGAGTTGTATCGAGGAGACTGTATGTGTCGGTAAGCGCTTCGGTGCCGCGGCCGTAGGTGGAATAGGCGTGAAAAATAGTATCGTTGTCGCGGAAGAAGACGCTCAGGCCATGCTCTTCTCCCTCAGGCATATTCATGCCCAGTTTTTTCATCTCCTCCGCAGACCGATAGTTGTATTCGGCCGGCGCGACGCGCGCGTCCAGCGTTACGTGGAAGTCGTAGTTGAAATCGCTGCCAAAGGACGAATACCAGGGGATGGTCCATCCCTTGTCTGCTTTGTACGCATCCAACTTGGCAAGCGGGGCGCGGGAAACGAGTACGAAACGCGTATTTACGTCATTCAGCGTGGATAGGTCGCCCACGGCGTCGACGTATCCCGAGCAGCCCGAGCAGCCTTTCTCCCACTCCGGATCGAACATGAAGTGGTACACGATGAGTTGGCGGCTTCCCTCGAACAGATCGAAAAGACGTGCTTTGCCGGTCGGGCCGTCGAAGACATAGTCTTTGTCGATTCGGACCATGGGGAGTCGGCGGCGCTCGGCCGTGACACGGTCGTGGTGTTTGGTCAGCTCTTTCTCATTGGCTAAATGCTTCTTTCGCTCCCTAAGCCAATCTTCTCCCGACACGATTCTCGGCATTGCACTTTCGTTTAGCGCGGTCATGGGGCAACTCCTTTTCTTGCTGTCTATCAAGCTATTTTGTCGGCAGGCCCGGGGTCTCACCTATCGGTCGGACTTCAACCGTGCCCTTTCGTGCCATCGGGATACGTGCCGCAATGGCGATCGCCTCATCGATATTCATGGCGTCGACCATAAAGAAGCCACCCAGCTGTTCGCGTGTCTCCGCAAACGGTCCGTCCGTCACAAGAGATTTCCCCTCCCTTACCCGGACGCTGGTCGCCGTCGAGGTCGGGTGCAGAGGGGCGGCGGCAATAAACTTTCCATCTGCATGAAGCGCGTGCGCCAGTTGCGTAGACTCCCCGTAACACTCCTTGCGCTCCGTCTCGTTCAGCGCATGCTCGTTACCGTATATCAACAGAATGTATTTCATATGTCTTCCTCCCTGTCCGCCAGACTAGCCTCCGGCGATGGCCCCCACAATCAAGAATGGCTCGCTTCCCTCCGTTACCGACTCCGGCAGCAGAGCGTCCGTCGGTGCATGGGACAGATCCTCATTGCAGGCGAAGAACCTGACGAACGGCCGGCGTTGCCGCGTAACGTGATCACGGATCGTTCCGCGAAGCGCCGGATAACGGCTTTCCAAAGCGTCCAGGACAGAGCCCACGGTCACCGGATCTTCGACTTGAAGCTCAATCTCGCCATCGACCCGCGCCAGCGTTCGCAGATGCGCGGGCAGCACAACCCGGATCATGCCAGTGTCTGGACCTCGACGGAAAGAACGGCAGGCAGGTCGCGAACAATGGGAGCCCAATTGTCGCCCGCATCCGCCGATGCGTACACCTGTCCGCCGGTGGTGCCGAAATACACGCCGCACGAGTCGAGCGAATCGATCGCCATCGCATCGCGCAGCACATTCACATAACAATCGGATTGCGGAAGACCGTTGGTGAGCGCCTCCCATTCGTTTCCTCCGGTGCGGCTGCGGTAAACGCGCAGCTTCCCTTCCGGCGGATAGTGCTCCGAGTCGCTTTTAATCGGGACGACGTAGATGGTCTCGGGCTCGTGCGCATGAACGTCGATCACAAAGCCAAAATCGGTCGGCAGATTTCCGCTGACCTCTTGCCAGGAATCTCCGGCGTCGTTACTGCGCATCACGTCCCAGTGCTTCTGCATGAACAGAACGCCGGGACGCGACGGGTGCATGGCGATGCGGTGAACGCAATGGCCGACCTCGGCCGTCGGGTCCGGGATGTACTGCGAGTGC
>JBBRKX010000669.1:0-3634 GCA_038231675.1 Chthonomonadales bacterium
ATCACCGCATCCATCACAAGTACATGCTTCAGAATTTAAACGTGTTCTTTCCCCTGGCCGATAAGTGCCTTGGCACTTTCCGGAGCGCCGCGAGCGTGCCGGCGCCGCCGTCCCAAGAGGCGACGCCCGAACAAGCGGTGCGCGGCTCCGCTCTTTCTGGGAACGTCCAGCCTTTAGGCCGGCGCGAAAGAGCTACCGCCGAGAAGTGACGTTTTTTCGCCAAGCGCATAAGTCAGGCCCGGGAGAAATCTTCTCCCGGGCCTGACTTTTTGGGTGGTAGGCTTATCTACGGTGCGGTTTCCGACTGCGCCGCGTGGATTTGATTCTCCTCCAGCGCGGCGCGCACGTTTGCCCATGCCGGCTCAAGCGTTATGGCGCGTTCGACCAACTCCATCATAGGCACTTTGGGCCGGAGACTCTGGAGGTAGCACTGAGCCTCACGCGCCCAGGCACGCAGGTCGTCGAACAATTGCTGCTGAAACGGGTCTCTCGCTCCTATTCGGAAGAGCAGGCGATTGAAGCGTTGCTGCACTGCGGCAACCGACTCCGCCAGCGGCTGTACGTCGTTCACGGTCAATAGGCCGTTGTTCCCGACCCACCATTCAAACGCTTCCTGCGCTCTCGACATCTCTTCGTATCGCTCGGCAAGCTCGCCCCATTGGTAGGCGGTGGGGGCGGGGCTCAGTTCGTAGTCCAGCGCAACAGTATACTCCTGATCGTCTGCCGCATCTAACTGCCCGATGATATCGTTGGCCAACTCGATTACTTCCGCCACCTCCGTATCGCCGGCTTCTTCTTCCAGACGCCGCTGGCGGCAGGCGACCGCGCGTAGCCGCAGGCAGTTCACCACATTCAGTTCTCCCGCTTCCGTTAGAAGTGGGCACTTTTCTTTTGCATCGCGAATGACTTCGCGTAAACCTACTGCATCCGCTTCAATATCCGCGAGAGGACGTACGGCGCGCCTGGGCAAACGAGGACCGGGATTGCGTTCGCCTTCCGCCATAGCCGCCTGACCCGGAAAGGCGGAGGATATCGGCGCGCGATGTTCTCCTGTCGGTGTAGAACGGGGGGTTCGGGTCTTGTCCGCGACGATCATCGCCGATGTGGGCGCTCTTCCGCTGGAGATGCCGCGGCCGTTCTCTCCCGGCCCAGGAATAGAAGGCGTGTGGCGAGCGGAGGATATGGCCTCCTCGTGAAAATTCTGTGGCAGCCGGCCAAGCGCTTCCAGCAGTTCGCGGGCTGCTTCCCGATATCCCCAGAGTTCTGTGCATAACGCTCCGTCTTCCACCGCGCGAGCCGCTTGGAGCAAAATCGTCAGGCGATCGAACGCTGACTGAAGGAAATGCCGCCGTTCTGTCGCATGCCTGGCGAGACGGTTTTGAACCTGGTCGCAGTAGGCGCCAAATGTCTCGAAGGATCGGAAAGGAGAACTGCCTGCCTCCCCTTCCGGAGATGTTTTGCCCTCAGGCGCTTCAGCAGGATTCCGTTGAGAAGGAGATGCGGAAGGATATGATTCCATTGAGCGGCCGGGCGGCGGGACGGGATCGAACATTGTCATTTGAATTCTCTTTTCGAAACAGGTTACCTTACGGAAATTAGCTTTACGCGTCACTGCTTTATTCGGTATTTTAGCATGTCAATCCCCTGGAATGCAATCGGCGCATAATGTGAGGGCGAACATCAAGAGATTAGAGGGGGATCGTGCCTAAAACGGCGCGCGAAAACAAGGGTTCCTGACGTGAACCGACGCTATTTTCTCCTCTGCTGCGCCTTGCCACCACGCCACCAGCCATGTGCGGTCGCGCGACTGGATGAGAAAATCTTCAAAAAAGGATTGGGCCGCCAACAAAATCTAAAAAAATCAGGGACACAGTGGCTGTGTCCCTGAAATTTTAGCATTGAACCTTGCTCTCAGGCAAGGTTTAAGTGACGTTCGCCGAGCGGGTTCCCTCTGGAGCAGCGGGAGGAGTCGGCTGGCCTGTCGGACAGACCGTGGGCTTGCCGTGGGTTTCTATCCCAGCGAATGCGGAGGGAGAAAGTACAAGCGCTCCCAGGAGCAATGTAAGCGCAAGAACTGCGCGATAACCCGGACGACCGCTCGTCCGGGCAGATTTATGTTGTGTGTTATCGTTCATCTCGGTTTGAATGGTTCTCCTTCGTCGTTCGAATACGGGCGCTGACCGAACCGAACGATCCCTGATGGGGACAACCTTACAAAACGAGTCAGGCGCTGGTTTGTGACAGGTCGGTGGTGTCTCTCCCTACGACGCAGTGCGCATCGCGGCCTTCCGGAGAGGCGGCATGCATAGGCTATTCGTGTATGTGGGAGTTTTCGAGGCGTGCGAGGGTCGCGTCCATGACTTCGTGCGTCTGGGCCTGCACCGTGTAGAACATCGCCTCGCGCAGAAGCCGTTGTGCGGGATGCGTGAGTAAGTTTGCGGCTCCGCTGCTTGCCGCCACGAGCGCAAGCGCGGCCCGCACGGCAAGCTCGATGCACCAGGCGCGCACGCGGACTCCGTTCTCGAAGAATTGGGGATCCGATCCTTTGCCGCTCCATTCCCCGACCTGAGCGGCCGCATCGTCCCATTCCGATTGAAACGATACGGCGGCGCGCTGAACGGCGGAGATGTTCCGCTTTTCGGCGGTCTCGCACAGTAATCGGACTGAGGCGGCTGCACATCCAAGGGGCATCGTGGTGGCGCCCAGTACTCCATTGCGGTCGTTGCGCCGCATGGTCTCCGTGTCGGATTCAGACAGCACATGCGCGGTAGGAATAAACCAGCCTTCCAGACTGAGCTCGGCCGTTGCGGAAGCGTTCATCGCGCATAGCTGCAACGGAGGAGAAGCCCGAAGGTTCCCCCATAAGGCGATATCGTCCGGAAAATCCGGGAACAGCTCGGGGAACTCCTCGCGACGCGCGGGCGACCAGAGATAGACGAACCTGCCCTCCGGCAGCGTCGCACCGAAGACCACCTGGTTCATCAGGCCCCAACCGGTGACCCACGGCGCCTTGCCGTTGAGCCGATAGCCGCCGGGGATCGGATCGGCCCGAAGGACGGGAGGGCCAGGCCGGCGTAAATGGGCGAACGAGATCGCGCACAGAGAACGACCGGCGGCCAGATCGGGCAGCAAACGCCGCTTTAACGCGTCGTTCGGACCATTGGCGATCATGCGGGAGGGGCCGTGATGCTGCGCCTGGGTGAAAGTGGTGACCCCGCAATGGGAGGCAAGGACTTCCGTTACCGACCGTTGCGTCGCGCCGGAGACATCCAGGCCTCCGAATGCGCGAGGGATCGCCATCGCGAGCAGCCCGGCTTCCGCCAGAGCGCGAAAGTTTTCCAGGTTGGGGCTGTCTGCCTGGTCCGTCCGCTCGGCGTTCGGGCCGAGCACGGTCGTTCCCACGCGCCGGGCCGCCGCCAGAATTTCCGCATCCGTGTCCGCGCCGTTCGACGCATCCGGAGGCACGGCGGCGCCGATCGCGTCCGCGCTATGTTGATCGTGGCGACAATTTCCCTGTGTCACTGCGGCCGCACCCCCATCAAAACGGTTTTTTGTTCGTAGTTAAGTGTACCCCACGCGTGAAGCGGGGCGGAAACACGCTTTGCCGGACGGCGCGGCGATGGAAATCCGCATC
>JBBRKX010000670.1:0-3630 GCA_038231675.1 Chthonomonadales bacterium
AGGCTCTATCTACCCGAACGCACATCTGTCCGTGCGGGCTGGTGCTCGATCGAGATGAGAACGCGGCGAGGAACATTCTTGCCCTTGCTCTAGCGCAGCTCGGAAGGGTTTGTAAACAGTACGGCGGGGCACGCCGCAACGGACGGCAGTAATGTCGTGAACGCTTGTGGAGATTTGACCGCTACTTGCGTCCTTGAAAAGGGGCGTGAGCAAATCAGTTCGTTGAAGCAAGAAGCCACCAGGCTTTAGCCGGTGGAGTGTCACCTGAGAACGTTACGTTCTCCTTTTGAAGGGAATTGATCATGCATCTTTACCGCACCACACGCGGCGTTCTGGCACGTATCGACGACACGGTTTATGCTCTTGGCGATGTGGCCTGGGACAAGGTCTTCCAGAGCGAAAACCCGGGTAGGATGCTTCAGCAGCTTGTCGATGCATCGGTGGGCTTGCAGGACGTGCTGAACCCTGCGGAGTTGCTGCCGCCGATCCATGGGCAGGAAGTGTGGGCGGCGGGCGTCACGTACTATCGCAGCCGGGACGCGCGCATGGAAGAGTCGAAGTCGGCAGGCGGAGATGACTTTTATGCCCGTGTATATGAGGCGGAGCGCCCCGAACTATTCTTTAAGGCTCCGCCCTATCGCGTCGTAGGAAGCGGACAGCGGGTCCGGATCCGCCGCGATTCGCAGTGGAACGTGCCGGAACCGGAGCTGACGCTTGCCATCAACGCACAAGGTCAAATTTTCGGTTATACGGTCGGCAACGACATGAGTTCCCGAGATATCGAGGGCGAGAATCCCCTCTATCTGCCGCAGGCCAAAGTATATGACGGCGCGTGCGCGCTCGGCCCCGGCATTCTTATTACGAACGAACCGCTTTCTCCGCAAACCGCCATCCGCCTGACCATTCGGCGCAGCGGCCAGACGGCGTTTGAAAACGAAACCACGCTGGCGCAACTCAAACGGACGCCGGAAGAACTTGTCGGTTTCCTCTACCGTGAAACCAGTTTTCCAAATGGTTGTTTCCTGCTGACCGGGACCGGTATCGTGCCGCCGACTTCCTTCACGCTCCAGTCTGGAGATGAAATCGCCATCTCCATTGACCCTATCGGTACGCTGGTCAATACGGTGGAATAACACGCCCCGCAGTGTGAAAGCCGTGTGAGCAGACGGTTAACCAAAAGCGCCATTCTCCCGTAATCACGGCGAGAATGGCGCTTTTCATGCAGGAGAGGACAGGATTTGAACCTGCGGGCGCTTGCGCGCCTCCTGTTTTCAAGACAGGTGGGTGCCATACCAAATGGCGGTGTCCCGTACCAAATGGCCACCCTGCATCTCATCTTATAGCTGTCTCTTGCGCTTCTGTACGATGGCGTACCGCCTCGTGTTAGCGAGTTCGTTAGCAATCTGTTAGCAAAGTGCACCGCGAATTGGCGCACTGTTTCAAACGTCATATTGATCTCAAACAGACATCTAACGACCGCTTGAGCCAAGAGCGAATTGACCCCTTCCGTGTCAAGGAAGAGGTCAGTTTCCATCTCAAACCGCCGCTTTCAATCTCAATGTACGTGTTCCGGGAGCCCGCAATTTCATAATAGGGAAGCGCTGGGTGCAGGCGCGCTTTCGCGTTCCCTCGAAGTCCGGCCGCTAACTTCACCTTCATTTTAGCAAGAGAACGCGCTCCGCCGATAGGTGGCAAATGTTTGACGCTTACGGTGTGCCCAAGTTTACGCTTACTGGATTTCAGCAAATTCAGACATGCGACTGGAGATCACGGATGATATCCGTACGTTTTTTGTATACTGCCCAATCTATGGCGGAAAACCCCACATTGTCCCGCATATGTATATCGGCATTGTGTTGCATTAGTATTTGCACCGTCTTAGAAAACCCGTATTTGGACGCTTTCATTAGAAGTGTTGTTCCATTCGAGTTTGCAGCGTTGACATCCGCTCCATTTTCAAGCAAAAATTCCAACATGTGGATGTCATTAGGACGTATGAATATGGTTGCCTGGCTGTCCAGCTTCGCTCCACGCTCAAGGAACAGCTTTACTACATCTACCTGTCCTCCTTCTATTGCGCATACAACGGCAATACCGTCCTTAGCATTTACATCAGCGCCACTATCTAGAAGTGCTTTAACAGTATCGACATGGCCGGTCCTTGCGGCCCACCCTAAAGCCAAGCGCATCGCTTCCTCAGCGTTTGAGGCAATTTCCGACGCCGTCGCAATTGCCGTTGCAGCAGACGATGATACTAGGGAAAGCAATCTTATAACGGCACCCGTGTCCCCAGCCCTCGTCGCTTCATAGATGTCCTTTGAATTCACGTTGAATTTTCTCCTTCAGTGGCATCGCTACGCCATGGCGACATTTCACACTTTAAGTGTCACGGCCGGCTTATACGAACAGGCACGCCGAAATGTAATATCCTAATCCAAGTTGCCACCTACCCCGTGATGGCAAATGCCAGTACGGTTAGGAAGACCTTGAGCTCGAAACCATGCGCAGTCACCGCATGGATGCTTTTGGCAAAGCGGCTCGCGGTCAAACGGAACGTCGTCTCGATACGCTTGCGCGCCTGGTCGTTGACATAGCGCACCCACCCCGGTCGCTTGCTATTCTTCTTGCGTTGGGCCATAAGCGAGATGTCCGCTACCTCCTTTAGGCCGTCTTCGAAGGCATAGTCGGTGTAGGCGGCATCCGCATATACTTGCGCCCCTACGGCAAGATCGAGGGGAAGACACCGCAAGCCGGTGATGTCGGCGACGCTTGCGGGAGCAAGGAGCATCTCAGCAGGTTGCCCGCTTGCCGTGATGAGCAGATGCACCTTCAGACCGTAGAAGAAACGACGTTTGCTCGCCACTTTGCCTCGGAACGCTTCGCCCTGGTAAAGGCGGCAGCGTTTGACGCGGATGTTGTCGCAGAGCGGATCCTCTTTATAGGCATACGCGCGAAGAAACTCATCGCAAAGGCAGTAAATTGTGATAATCTTTTCTTGCATGGCGGACCTCCTGAGTGTTGCTTTGACACCACACTTTACGGAAGTCTGCCATGCATTGCAGACGAACAATCAATACGCCACCGCTAGGTGGCAACTTGGATATCCTAGCAGGTTATGCTAGTTTATGGAGAGGATACTGCAGAGCAATTGTGTAAGGCATCTTCTAGAAGTGCCCCATTTCAGCAGACGGAAAAGATGCTAGCTCATCCTGCCGAACCCTCATTATCTTAATAAATAATATCAGTCGACAAGACTTCTTCCTGGTCGTCTACTGCCTCGTCTGCGAATGGCTGCACAAAGTCTACAAGCGACCGATCCTTGATCCTTCCCCTTTTTGTCAAAACAAATTCTGGGGATATTTAAGTAAATCCCAGTATCCAAGACCTTCGCCAAAACGGGTGACGAATTATGAATGAGAATAGGGCTTTCGGATCGAAGTTGTAGACGCCAAGCCAACAACTCTCGAAAGTCGAAAACCCATGCCCGATATTTTACCCGTTCTGCTCCTGCTCTCGCCCGTTCTGTCCCCAAAATCTTGTCGGCAACTCCATCACATCGTCGTCGCGATGCTCGCCATGACAGGACGCATCACTCAACTCGGCATCTCGCGATGGACCGACAAAGGAGGC
>JBBRKX010000671.1:0-3630 GCA_038231675.1 Chthonomonadales bacterium
CTGGCGACTCTTTCGGCTCATTTTGAAGGATGCGCCGCCGCGCCAGAGGACAAAAACAGGTAGAATAACCTGTGCAAACCGTGCGAAGTGGCTCACTTTTAAACGGCGCGTAGTGGCTCAATTCTTAACGGCGTTTGACAGCAATCACTTTAGAACTTGATTTGTCTGCTTGAACTATGCCGCTATGTGGTGCACCGACCGGCTACGATTCGAGCCGCCAGCAACCTGTTCGCGCTGTATGACCTTGTTCGCCAACGCTCGCAATGCAACCGATGCCCGTCGATTGCATGAGCATGCAGATCCGACCGTACCGGGTTCGCTCTGCAAAGACTACCGGTAATTGTCCACTGCTCTTTAATCGCTCTGTACTCAAGGAGATCTACATGAAATTAACCGGTCTGACTACATTTATCGCGTCTGTAACGCTGGGGCTGAGTCTCGCGGCCTGGGCCTCCACCCCATGCGGGCTCCCTGATAAGAAGAACAATCCCAGCCACACCGCACAAAATGGCTTTGCCGCAGGCACATGTCATTACGCCAATGGTCACCTTGTCGGCAACGGGACCGGAGCTGCTGGATGCAATCAGGATTTCTTAGGAACGGGTGGGTGTCTCCCTGACTCGTTCGCCCAGACGATGTGCGCCCAAGGCAAACACAAATTCACTCAGACTCCCTATACCTCTGCAGGTTGTCCGGGAACGGGTACCGATTCCGCAGCTTATCCCTGTACGGCGGGTACGCCTGTCATCGTGAACGCGCCCTATGCATATGATACACACAAGTCATGTGTTACCATCGCGACGGATGCGATTACCGACACAAACATCAACTGACGATACTGTCCTTTTCGCGAAGCAGACGCGGGCGATTTGCGTTCTTCTTATGGGTTTGGATCAGTCTATGCGACAGCAAATAGTGCCTTTTCACAGTCCGAACATAACGATTTGCCGACTTGATTTGGTAGCCAATTATCCTAGACCTTGGAAGATCTGTCCCTATGGAGAACCGAATCGCCCAAGTAATTCGATGGAACCGTTGAGTTTGTCAGAAAGGCCACAGGACTGCGTGTCGCATTTTCAGCCTATTAAGCGAGTATTGAAGACAATATTCTTCGCCTCGCTACTTGGAACCGTCTTCGCACCATTACGGGCAGTCGCACAAAACCAACCGATTGCCGTTCGGCAGTTTGTCGGCGATTTCACACTGAAATACGCGGCAAAAGAACTGCGAAGCCGAACTCCCGCAGACCGGGAGGATGAATACCAAATCGTGGCCCAAGGCATCGATATGTCCTTGAAGCAAGGGGGTATGACAGCGAGCGCGGCGGATAAAGCCAGGGCCGACCTACGGGAGAGAACCGCACACGACCCACCTCCCAATAAGTTCTCGGTCGTTCTTTCCTGCCGCAATGGAAAAATGCTCTATCGTATCGACGGTTCCAGACCCACGGTCTTAATTTGGGACGGCAAGTACTCTTATGTATACGATGAACGGTCGGCGGCATTGAAGGTCAGGACCGGGTTCGGCTTTGAGTCAGCGACACTTATCCCTTGTCCCGCAGTCGGACTTCCCGGAATTCCACTGATCAAGCTTCCAACATCCAGCCAGGATAACCTTCAGGTACGAGGGGACGTCTTTACCGGTTTTATCTTCCCTACCGGCCCATACTACCTGCCCGGCAGTCTGCATTTTGTAAAGGCAGACGACGGTGCGATGCATCTAACCGCAGGGGAGTGGAGGGAGTCAGGCCTGCTAAGGGGGCGTTATGAGTTTTCGGGCACCTCCAGTCTGGGGCCAATGCCCATTGCACATCAGATTCACATCATACAGTATCTGCGCACCCTACCTCCCGATCCCAAGAAGAAGCCGCAGGTCTTCCAAAGTGATGTGTATGAATTAGTTTCGTCCAGCGCTTCCGGAATTCCGGACGAGCAATTCAATCCCACCGCTTATTTCCCGGTTTCGACTAATGACCGGAAAGAACCGCCCAGACCATTCATAAACTGGACGGTTTCTAATCGCGTTGTTACGTTTCATTATGACCCTTCGAAGACTCTGGTCAATCAGCTGCGCGACGCAATCCAACTGGAAAAGTCCGAGGCGGAGCAAATATATACTCTGCAAAACAAACGACGTGGCATCGGCGGGCCTGTGCTGTTAGCGCTTCTACTCGCCGGGGTCGCATTTTGGCTCCTTCGGCGAAAGGCGGTTTCCCGTTGACGAACTCAGTTCCGTCGCAACCGGTCATGGAACCAAATTCGGGATCTGCGCCGCAAAGCAGCCCAAATCTAGGACGAGACATCGATGCAGCGGCGATGCATAACGATCCCGCATACGAAACTAAAGGCAGATATCTGTTCTACGTATTCACGGCTTTATTTGCCGGTTGGCTCGTGTCATATTACATTCTGCCTCACACAATATGGGGCAATACATCGCCCATGAACGCCATTGCGGACAGAATACAGACTCTTACAGCGGATTTACCACAGTATGGTAGTATCCTACTTGGCCTAATGGCTGTTTGCGCACTCTATACGTTTCGAAATCAAATTTGGTCGCATTCATCCTTTTCTCCGTCCGGCCTCTGGCTTCTCGTTGGCGTATAGACCTTTGTACTTGTACTGCCAGGTGTGCTCCATCGTACCGGGGAAGCCAATTCGGCGACGGCTATCCTCCTGCCGCTCCTGGCGGGATTACTTGCCGCACGGCTCTGTTCCACGAGCAGTAGGGCCATACATCTATTGATTATTCTTGCTGCCCTGCAAGCCATTTACGCACTCTATTACATCAAAATGGGAATCAGCCTGTACGGAGCGCCAGGTTTCATTCGTCCGAGTGGAACGTTTGACAATCCGGATGTGTTTATCGGCGTTTTGCTCGTCACGTTGCCTGCCGCCATCGCGGAAACAGTACTGAGTTCAAAAACGTTCGACCGCACGGCATGGGGCCTGTGCACAGCCGTGTCACTCGCAGCGCTTGTCTCTACAGGAAGTCGCGTGGGACTACTGGCCGTCTTCTGTGCGCTCATTTTCATTACGCTTCGCGTCGCGAGTCGTTGGAAAATTCAGATAGTCTCCGTACTTGCCGTCGCTGCATTTGCAGTCTGTTTCACTCACTGGCGCGCACCCTCACAAATAAGTCTATCGTTCCAAACTGCGAAAGTACGAACCGCCGTTTGGAAACAGAGTCTTGAGGGCGCATCTCTACGCGTGTGGAGCGGGGCCGGCATCGGAGCATTCGATCAAATCAAACTGCCATCGAAACATGTGACGGCCTGCCTACTGCCCTTGCCACCTCTTAAGGAGCCGGGAGACGCCCTTCTTCACTGGATAGAAGAACTGGGTATCGCAGGCGGGATCCTCTACGGATTTTTTGTGGTCGCCATCGTGAAGGCTCTCCGGAGACAGGAATGGAATGTTGGAACGGTCATGGGATCGGCGTGGATCGCGCTACTGGTTTCCTGTCTATTCGAGACGCCGTTTGGCAGCCTATTGACCTTCAGGTGATCTAGCAACGAACCGCCCAGGTTTGCGTATTGTGAGTATGAACACCTTAATTCTTACCCGAAAACAGATCCAACAGAAGCGTTACGAAGCCGCCGCTCTCTTTGAGCAAGACCTCTCCAAC
>JBBRKX010000672.1:0-3628 GCA_038231675.1 Chthonomonadales bacterium
CGCGTTCGCTTGCGGCGTACCGAATGGCGACGAGACCGACGTTCAGGAGGTAAAGCGCGGCGGGGTCATGGCGATCGGTAACCAGCTGGGAGCCGTCCGCGGCAAGAACCGTGTGCGGCATCGGGCGCGCGGGAAGGGGATATACGGCGTCGGGAGGCTCGAGCCAATCCGCCACCAGCCAGGACGTTTTGCTGACCTGGATGCGTTCGCGCTTTGCTTCCCACACCGGGCTCGCATTGCGCAGGCGCCTGCCTGCCTCGCTTAACGCGGCCCGCAACTGCGGCAGCGAGGACACCCGCCGGTCGCTAAACGCAGTGATTTGTGTGGTTACGTTTCGAAAATCAAGCATAATCGCGAAATCGCTCGGCGTGTTCGAAAGCCTCTGCTCTCGTACAGTCCATGGCAGTTACCGGGAAAAAAGGCGAGGCACTGACCTTTTGTCCGTCGGTATTTTAGCACGGGCCGGAGACCCTGTCAACGCGGCATCCAAGGCGCATGCCCTTCGCAGTCATGGCTATTTTTGCTCAAGTTTCCGTTCTTCCTGCGTTCATTATGGAGCAGAAGTGTTCAGCATCCTATGAGACCTGCCTGAGTAGCCTTAGGTTTCCCATCCCTCGTCTTGGTTTTCGTTATTGAACGGTTCAAGAAAACCAAGACGGTGAACCAAAAGATTGCGGGCGCGTTGACCAAAGCGATACGGGAAGCGAAAAACACGCAAACACCGTCGCTGACGATAAAGCGGCTCAAGGCATATCATGCAGTCGGCGGCTTTGACAGCAAAAGCGGCGAGTCGCGCAATAGTGCTATCATGCGCCATTTGCGCAATGTGTTCGCCTATGGCAATTGGGGATACGACGAGGCGCTCAATGAAACAGGGAATATGCTCGATCTACGTCGTGGATTACAAACCTGAATCGCGCCAAGAGTACACAAATCGTGTAAGCGGTATTCGCCCATTGCCTAATTTGAAGTCGTTCGATGCCGATGTGGACCTTTTCTTTACTACTGAAATTTACGGAGGATATCCTCCTGACGGTATTCGATTACCTAGCATAATCAGGTCGGAGATAGATGGACGCCGCGATATAGGCTATTTTTGCCCCTCCCCCACCAGAGTAAAATCAATCTAACATATCGTCATAAGCCTGTTGTAAAATAATGGACTGTTTTCTTGACAGAGGACTGAAAAGGGTAGGACTACATTATCCGGTGACAAGTTGATGTCTTCCTTCTTTGCGCTGAGCCTCTGATCTGGGCCGACGGCCGCGTCTCTTTTTCTCCACAAGCAGCGGGGGAGCGAACCGATAGGATAACAGTTCTCCCACGCTCCAGCAGTGAGCGCTCAGGCCAGCCGCCATCGCCATCCAGACAACGAGGCGCTTCTGGAGTTTGACATACATCGCATCGGCTTGCACCTGCACCAGATCCATTGTCTGGTGGGTGACGTGTACTTCATGATTCTCCGACACGAAGTTTCGGCCTGATTCAGCACCTGGGATACATATTTACCGACGTGTCGGAGGACAGAGATTAAAGGTGGAAGAGAGTCGAGGAAGCCAGGGAGCCAGATTGCCCCCGGTGACAGCTTCGGGGGGGCGGGCTTAGAGAACACAGGAGGGGGAAGGTCTCATGAAAGCTATCATCAGATTGTCAACAACACAGGATTTTGCAGCAATTGGCAAGGTCATAACAGACTGTTACAGCGCACTTGCTGTACAGGAAGGATATACTCGACTGGAGCTAGAGGCACTGGTCAATTCCTGTTCTCCTGCTGCTGTCATGGAGCGCTGGGCATCTTTCCGCACATACGTTGCTGAGGTCGATCGTGCGGTGGTGGGCATCGTCGCCCTCGAAGGTCAGGAAATTGCAGAGCTGTTTGTCTCCCCCGACTGGCAACGCCAGGGGATAGGAAGTAGCCTTCTTGCTGAGGCCGAGCAAGAAATTGCCGCGTCAGGCAGCGATTCCGTGTTTGTCTGGACGGCGACAGCCGCCGCATTTTACCAACGACAGACATACCATATCGTGGAAAAGGCGAACTGCAACGGTGGGCCACTGCATGGGCGTCCGACAACCCGACTGGCCAAGCGATTGCTTTCGTAAAGCCCGACAGGTGTATTCTCCTTCCGAAGCAATCACTGTGGGTCTAAGAGGGAACCTTCCGGGGCTCCCTCATAGAGACCGCCATAGAACCATCACTGCTCAACTATGGCTGCACATGGTACCGCAGAGGAGGCCCTGTCTGAGAACTACGCTTCATAGCTGACGATCGGACCTGTTCTTTATATTTTTGGAATCCAGGACATACATGGGGGGTTCCCCGGTCCGCAAAACAAGACTACGCACGAACGCTGGAACAACGAATCGGCCTATCGCCTCGCTGTAACAACAGGTATAATGCTGGGAAATCCCATACAGGAGAGAGGTCAATGGACAGTAACCCGATCGTTGGCATCGTCGCCGCCGGATTGATGTTGGTTGCCCTCATCGGACTGCCGTTCTGGTTTGTGATCTGGGTTCGAAGGCGAGGCGAGCAGGACACCCCCGAGATCTTTCAAGGTCTAAGCGTCCACAACCTGCCAACGCCCGTGACAATCGAGGTCAATTTCCGGTTTTACTACGGTCTTATTACAGGCTATCGAATCAAGTTCTTTCAAGTCTACGTAGCTCCGCGTGAGGCGGTCACGCTTCTGAAGCGTGTGCAGACGCTGAATTTGAAGCGAGGGTTATTCTCCTTGGCGTTTCCCACGATCTGGCTGAAATCCTATATCTTTAGTTTCCGCTAACTGCACCGCTCAAGTGGCCGCTTTCGCCCGTTCGACGGCTCCAAAACCGCCTTTTGCCTCCGATGGCCCTTCACTCCCGTCGCCAGATGCGCCGTCACTGATTCCTTTTTGCGCAGTTTGCCTTCCGGCAGGCACAACTCTGCAAAAATAACGCGATACGACGCACGCCGAAGCCGTCCACACGTCGGACGAACAAACCGATCCCAGAAACCGCTCGCCAGCGGCTGGGCCGTCGCGGCCGCATAAGAAAGAATGGCGCCCGCCAAAAGCGCAATCTCGGGCAGACGATAACGGCTCTCTCTGCCAAAAACGAAAGCCCGCTCCGCCCCAAGCATCTGCTTCGCCGCTAAAGGCATCTGCTCGATGGGCCACCAGCCAGGACGTTTTGCTGACCTGGATCCGTTCGCGCTTTGCTTCCCACACCGGGCTCGCATTGCGCAGGCGGCTGCCTGCCTCGCTCAACGCGGCCCGCAACTGCGGCAGCGAGGACACCCGCCGGTCGCTAAACGCGGTTATTTGCGTGGTTACGGTGCGAAAGTCAAGCCTGACGGCGAATGGATGTGAACGGCCAACGCATGGTGCGGGGCGCAAAATGGTACTTTTGTCTGTCGGTATTTTAGCATGGCGACAGTTACGCTGTCAACGCACGGCTTTACAATCCAGGTTCGCTTTCATCTATCGGGAGTGGCTGGGCATCGTGCGCCGATCTACTGGGCGGCCTGGGACCCTGGAGCGCGGGAACACCCGCTCCCGCGCCACCCTCACCATCCCGCATATGAAGCACAAGCTGAATGTCCTTTGCCCGTTCGTCAAGGGTGTCATATTCGCATATCACTACTCACTTC
>JBBRKX010000673.1:0-3615 GCA_038231675.1 Chthonomonadales bacterium
AGCCGCAAATCATCACTTGGCTGGATTCGACTTCTACCCTCATGGAGGGTCAGTCTGGAAGCTGGCGACGCGTTACCCTCAGCCAACCAACCAGAAACTCGTTGGGCACCGCGGGCAATGATCTTCCTGCCGTTTACCTCCTGGACCAGAACGCCGGCGTCGAAACCATGATGTATTTCGACATGAGCGACATGAATTGGATGTCCACGGAAAACCTGCCAAGATTCCTGGTCTATCGTTGCTCCACCATTTCCGAGATTGGCCGCGATGGAACGCAGCGGCTCGGGGTCGGATTAATAGCCGATCAGGCGACCGGAGACGTGCTGCCCGCGGGAGAAGTGCGCTTCACCTACTATCTTCTCCAACGGCCGTTCAATCGCTTGCTGACCGAGCAGGAAGCGGTCGATCGGTGGATGACAGCGCTGCTGCCTATTTTCGAAGAAAGGCTCGCCTGGCCGAACTGCGCGACATCTTGGAAAGAGTACGCGACGGCCACTGTGGAGGATTTACAGCAGAAAAGCGCGGCGCAGGTCGAGGTCCATGGACATACAGGTCTCCGCGCCTACGTCAAAGACAGCTCTGCGATCTGGAAGCAACCCGCCGACAATTTTGAACTCATGACTGTGGCGGATGTACTTTGGCCATCGCTGCTCTATCTTCGCCTGCATCCTTCTGCGAGCTATGAGGCAGAGTGCAGAGAACTCCTGGCGGATTTGCCGGGTTTCTATCATTCCGCTACCCACAGCATCAGCAATGACTTTATTCCCCCGGCGAACGAGCGGGCGGATTCCTGGTACCCGTTTGAGAATGCCCTAATCAAGTATCCGACCATTGGTATGTTGTCCGGCTCCAAAGATGTCAACGAGAAATTCCTTGCCGCGTTTCAAACCGCGGAGAAATTTGCTCGCCAATACAACTATCTCTTCCCCATTTACTACCAGGTCGCAACCCTGCGCGCCGAAGGGGCCGGAACGAACTACGCGATTGGCGGACTATATGCATGGGCGGCAATTCTCGCGCACCGTCTGACAGGAGAAGAGCGCTATCGAGAAGAAGCGCGCCGGGCGATCCAGGTTCTTTACACGGTGCCATCGGATCGCCTTTTCCATGAGCCGCAGGAGTTAGCCTATGGTGCGCTGGCGGCCGCGGAGCTGGGTATGCAAGACGCGGCCACCTATCTGCTGTATGAGCAGTTGCGCATGTTTTATTGGTGCTCGGATTCAAGTCAGAAAACTCATGACGTCCGTGGCATGGTCCAGGCCGCCGCTTCGATCCTGTACCCGGCTTTTAAGGAAAATGTAGAAGCGATCTTGCCGTGGACCGGAATTATGAAGCGCGGGATTGTGTTTGAGGGACTCCTTCGCTTCATGGATCAACAGCGGCGCAATAACTTCTACTTCTTCCAGGACTGTGCTGGAACCTCGCAACAGTCTCCCATGGCGCACATTCCGTATGAGAATTTGGGCACTCTGGAGCTTGGCGGTCAGACCGGAAATGTGGGCAAGGAAATTTACGGCGCCGGCGAATGCCTCTGGCTGTACCTGATGTTTGAAGCTCTGGGCCACGTCGAAGATCGCGAGCTTATGCTCGTAAATCTGGATCTCCTCGATACACCATCGGCGGCGCAATTCCCTGCAAAGCAGCTTCACTTTGTTCTTTATAACCCGACTCTTGAGCGGCGCTCTGCAAGTATTTCAATTCCGGCCGCTCAGGGAGCCAAGGTGCGTCTAACCGTTGACGGTAAACCGATAGAAAGCCCGCTGAAGCTCCCGGCACACGGAATCGTGCAGCTTACAACGGAGTTTTGATCCGAATAAGTTTAGTTTGTATCGCAATTAATTGCGATTTGGGCCTTCAGGTCAAGTTTAGGCTTTCCAAACGAAGGATGGTTTTCATGCGCAAGGATTCGCATATCGTTCGTAATACCTTCCTATTGTCGGCGTTCTCCATATTCGTGCTGACAATCATCGCCGCCGTTGCCGCCGAACCTTTTAGTCCACCCTTCGGAAAATGGACACGCCTTTCCGATGAGCCCATCGTCTCGCCCCGCGGAGATGGATTCGAATCGGCGGGACCGTTTAATCCATCGGTTGTGAGATATCAGGATAAGTTTGTAATGCTCTATCGCGCGCAAGACAAAAAGGGAACTTCGTCGCTGGGCTACGCGACGAGTGAAGACGACGTGCATTTTACGCGCCGAGCCGAGCCTGTTTTCACCTCGGGAGCGTCCTACGAGAAAGGTGGCGGGGTGGAGGATCCCCGGCTCGTTAAAATCGGCGACACGTTTTATCTCACCTACACAGGCTTTAACAACGTGGACGGCGTCGGCTCCGATAAGAGGGATGCGCAGCTTTGCCTTGCGACTTCCACGGATCTGATTCACTGGGAGAGGGAAGGCATCATTTTTCCTGCCTACAAAGGCAAATGGAATGTGAAGTGGACAAAATCTGGCGCGATCCTGACGGATAAGATTAAAGGGAAATACTGGATGTATTTTCTCGGCGACGCAAACGGGCGGGATACCCAAAGGGGCGTTGCTTACTCTCAGGATCTGGTGCATTGGACCGAAGCGCTTGACCATCCTGTTCTATTAAGCCGCCCCGGAATGTTTGATTCGCAGGTCGTGGAACCCGGACCGCCTCCGATCCTCACGCCGGAAGGGATTTTCCTGATTTATAACGGCGCAGATGATGCTCAGGTATATTCGACTGGGTGGGTCCTGTTCGACAAGAACGATCCAACCAAGGTTCTCGCGCGGTCCGACCATCCTGTATTTTCGCCCGTGCATGAATGGGAAAAAGTCGGTCAGGTTCCCAACGTGGTGTTTGTGGAAGGACTTGTCCGGGAAAAGCATCGATGGCTCTTCTACTACGGGGCCGCGGACAAGCACGTCGGTGTGGCTTCCGCCCCTGTGAAGTGAAGCAAAATTGAGGACGTTATTCCATTACGCAGAGAGCGGCCGCTCCGGCGATCCCCGCGTCCTCTCCGTATCGCGCAATTACCAGAGGAATATCCAGAGGTGTGGGATTGAGGCATGCTCCCTTCCAGCGATCCCGAATTTCTTGCAGGAAGGGAGCAAGCATCAGGGAAACTCCCCCTCCAATGATCATGATGTCCGGCTCCAGAAGATCAATGATGTTTCCCAGCCAATAGGCCAGCAGATCGAGGGTTTCTCCCATCACAGCTTTGGCGGCCTCGTCTCCCAAGGCGTACGCCTTCGCCACCATGTGACTGGTCACCTTTTGAGCGTCGCCTCCAGACATTTCGTTCAACAACGACTTCGGAAACGCCGAGAGTTTTTGACGTGCGCGCCGCGCGATTGCCGGTCCAGCTGCCAGAGTTTCGATACATCCACGCTTCCCGCAGTTGCAGGCGGACCCATGGATGTCGACTCCGACGTGGCCGCCTTCACCGGCCGCACCGGTTCGTCCGTGGTAGATTTTTCCGTCGAACACAATCCCCGTTCCCACACCGGTTCCGACGGTCGCATAGAAAATATTCCGGTAGCCGCGTCCAGCACCCCACTTTGCTTCCGCCAGTGCAGCGGCGTTGGCGTCATTGTCGATCTTCACATTCACGTTGTAGAGCTTGCGAAGCTCGTCGGCGAGCGGGTAA
>JBBRKX010000674.1:0-3609 GCA_038231675.1 Chthonomonadales bacterium
ACATTCGGGCCCGTCCAGCTTCCAAACCGGACCCTGGCCTGAAATCTCCATAGGCCATCAACACAGCCGTCCGTGCCAAGGCGTTCAGCCCAACCAAGTTTCTGCATCGGCTACGCGATGCAGAAACTCTTAATTCGTTTTCCGCGCATTTCAGATCGAACTCGGATTGAGGTGAATAATCCTAATAAACGTGGAACGAAAACAGTATCGGATTGCAGGCGTGCGCGGCAACCGTCGACCCAGGGCTTTCCGACAAGGCTTATGCGTATCAGGAGGCACTTCCGTTAGTTCGGGCCAGGAAGTCGAGGTGGGCTTCACCCCAGGCGGCAATGTGATCGTAATCGTCGCAGTCGGCGATGGTTCCGCAAACCAGGAGCAGCAGGACCTCGGCCAAGTGGTCCAGCAGCACGCCAAGGCGGGACTTCTGCGGCGTAAGATCAAAGGACAGCGGCACGGGGGTGCTCCGAATCGGGGAAGGCCCTATCGAATCAACCCGCAATCAAGATGTCACCCGTTGAAACATGGGTTCGCGGCCCTGACCGTAGAGGCTGACGGATTGACTCGATCAATCAGGTCGGTAAGACTATTCCCCTATCGAGCGTGGAGATATAACCGTGCGATTCAGGCCCGCATACGCGATTGTCGGATTCGCATGGATTTCTAACCCTGCGCTTGCACAAAATCTGACCACAAGAGCACCTATAGACGTAGTCTATCCAGCGAGCGGTGGAGCCAGCCTCGGTAGTGGTTGGGATACCCTTCAGCACCAAAAGACACAGGCCGTTTGCATCGTAGGCGACACTCAACAGGACAAGGGGCAGTTTAAGTCTATCACCTATCAACGAATTGTGGATACAGACAGTCTAATGAGATCTCTCTCTGTATCAGCGGAAGCGAAGGCCAATCTTATGCAAGGTGCGTCCGTTTCTGGAAGCGTAGCTTATGCAAAGAGGACACAGGTTGATACGGAGAGCGTTAACATCGTCGCAAATGCCGTCGTGATTCAGGGCGCGGAGCACGTGGTACCGACAGGATCGCTCTCCTTGCTGTCAGCCGAATTACTGAATGTGCCAGCGCTTGCCGGCTTTCCTACTTCCTCCGCAGGATCCGATGCAGTACTAGAGACCTTGAGGAACAAGGTTCCGGTATCGAAGCGGGGCGAACTAACAAGAAGCGTTTTGCGGGCCATCGGGGGTGGGCAAATTATGCTTACGCCTGAGATGGCTAGGCTCGCTCATCACAATCCTGCCCAGTTTCGGCAACAATGCGGCGATGGGTTCGTGGCATCACTAATCTCCGGCGGCTCTATACAGGCTCTTTATGCGTTCGCAAGTCGGCAATCCCAAGATCGTGAAGATATTACTCTCAAGATGTCTGGCTCTTTTCCAATTGGTTCAGGCAGTACCAGCCTTACTAGCATCGTTGAAGAGATTTCAAAGCATACGAAGGTTACACTGACATACAATCAGCTTGGAGGTAATGGGGACCCGCTGCCTATTACACAATCCGAACTGGAGGGGAAAGTCAATGCACTTCCCGAAATTGTGGCAGCTTCCCCGTCACCGATGAGGATGACAGTGATATATTATGAGAATCTGCCCAATTTTCCCTTCTCGACCGCTAGAGACTCAGGGGACTTGGACGTTATCACCAGTAATTACTTTAGGTTGTCCAACATTAGATTTGCGGTAGATGAGATGCTTGAGCATCAAGACCGTTACACTTTCCATGGTGGACCTACTGTCGATGAGATACGGATATTACAGGACAAGCTAGAAACGTTCCGCGGCTTATTAGAGAAGGCCGTTCGCGACTGCCTAGTCTCTAAGCCTTGCTCCTTTCCTCGCGAGGTCGACAAAGATGATTATAATGTACGCGCGCAGCTTCCCATACCGAAGGTCTCCGATCCACGTGGTGCGTTGCTTTCATCGGAAGAGACCAGCATTGCGACCTATCGTGCTGAACTGGAGCGTACTCCGAAGGAAATCCTTATTACAATTCCTGTTGGTAGTGTCTCAAGCGTTGTTTTTATCACAAACCAAAGGTATTCTGAACTTCAAGCCGGAATCAACGCCACGTCCCAACACATAGCGGCACTCAAAAAAGATCTGTCTCAGGTGTTGGTCAGAGAGAGATTCGATTTTTGGATAGATGAGCCAGCTCGCCAAAGATGTCGGCAGCAGTTTGAGCCGTGCTTGCTCAATGAAAGGATGGACAAGATTTTGGCTTATATGCATATTAGCTATGACGAGCGGCCCTGACCTATTCTCAATCAGAACGGAGGGCAACAATGTCCATAAGAAGTCTGTCCGGAGACGTTATCACCGTAACCGAAGGAAAGGTTGAGGCGTGGTCTCGGCCTCAAGCAAAAGATAAGTTCCCAAATGTGTTGGGTCATGTCGCCGCTGTTTCTGGTTGTCGGGTACACATGGAGATACCTGAAGGTGAACTTGGCTCTGTAACATGTATAAACGATAGCTGCAGCGGCGATTGCAAGCTTATGACAACGGTTGATGGACACAATACTCATTATCATTGCGATTGCGCCTAGGAACGCTGAGAAGGCTGTCTCTGATCGCGTCTGGCCGAGAGCGCCTTAGCCCATTTTATTCACGGCATGGCTGGGATTCGGCAACGGGTATCGCGTAAGCTGCTGATCGCGTTTACGGATTGAGTGTCAAAGTCATCCCTTCACCCGATCACACCGAGCCACACCCGCCATGTCCAACGACACCGACGCGCCGTTCCTGTTTCCAGCCGTGGGCCGCAAGAAAGTCATCGCCGATTTCGACGGCGGACGCCTCACCTCCGACGGCGGCGTCATGCTACTGGCGGCTGCCGAGCGCTGTTTGGGGATCGCCGACAGGCTGGCGGGGCTGATTGCCGATCCGCGCAATCCGCTGTTCGTGACGCACAGCGTTGCCGACATCCTGCGCGCCCGCATGCTCGCCATCGCCTGCGGCTACGAGGATGCCGACGACCTCGACCATCTGCGCACCGACCCAGGGTTCAAGCTCGCCTGCGGACGCCTGCCCGACAGTGGCCGCGACCTGTGCTCGCAGCCAACCGTGTCGCGCTGGGAGAACGCACCCACGCTGCGCGAGGTCATACTCCTGAGCTACGCCATGGTGGATGCATATTGCGCCAGCTATCCCAGGCCGCCCCAGGCGGTGACGCTGGACATTGATGACACCGTCGACGTCGCGCACGGCCATCAGCAGCTGTCCTTGTTCAATGCATACCACGACGAGCGCTGCTTCATGCCGATCCATGTCTACGACACCGCCACCTCGCGCCCGGTCGCGATCCTGCTGCGGCCGGGCAAGACCCCGTCCGGGTTCGAGGTTCGCGGCCATGTCAGACGCCTGGTGCGCCGCATCCGACAGCACTGGCCGGGCACGCGACTGACCATTCGCGGCGACGGCCACTACGGCCGCCCCGAGGTGATGGCGTGGTGCGAAGCGAACACGGTCGACTACATCTTCGGCCTGCCGGGCAACGCCGTGCTGAGCCGGCTGCTCGAAGAGGCGGCCGACGATGTCCGGGTCCGGCGCGCCGAGGCGCAAGCACCCGTGCTGCGCCGCTACGCCGAGGTTCGCTACGGCGCCA
>JBBRKX010000675.1:0-3602 GCA_038231675.1 Chthonomonadales bacterium
CTTCGCTTACAGGCCGAAAGTTTCCCTCTACATGGCAAACTGTTCGCGAGGAAGTGGCGGTGCGTAAAGCAACAGAAACCTGCCTCAAATTTGCCGAGTTTGTTGGGATGTGTCAGGCACATGGCCTTACGGAACTTGACACGACCACCCTCGCCGCCATCATGAACGAGATCGGCGATTTTGTCTATTTTGAAAATGCCGTTTTGGATGCTGCCGCCTTCGAGCCTGGAGACTGTCCGACGGAAAGCAACAACATTATTATTCTGCAGCCGGAGTGGCTTGCGAAGGCGATCGGGTTCGTTCTGGAAGACGCCAGGGCAAGCCAACAGGCGGACGGCGTCCTGACGCATCAGGAACTCAAGCGTATATGGAGTGCTAAGCATTACGCTGCTGACCTGCATCCCTACTTCCTCTGGCTGATGGAGGAGTTCTATATCTCCTATCGACTTAACCCCGACCGACAAAGCCTTGTCCCGCAACTCATCACGGCGACACGCCCGGATGATCTCCTGTGGGAACCTGGAGGTTCCGCGCCTGCTGGGGAACGGGAACTTAGTCTGATCTGCAGGATGGAGCAGAATCCGCCCCCGGGCATCGTTGCGCAGCTAATTGTTGCGTGCCACCAATACCGTTACAAAGCCCCGGAGCCGCTTGATAGAAACTGGCAACACGGTGCGTTCTTCGATCGGGGACCGCACGGCAAAGCCTTACTTGAACTCAAAGACCGCGAACTATGGCTCACTGTCCGTCATGGTTACCCGGATTTCTTTTTGCGCGATCTTCGAAAAACATTGGAGAAGCGTATCGCGGATGTCTGGCCCGGCCTGGATTACCGTCTGGTGGTTCCCTGTACGACTCCTTTGTGCATAGGGCGTTTTCAATTAGGGGGATTGCAGGCCGCATTGCGTGATGGCGATGAAACCTTCCGTTGTCAGGAATGCTTCCTGAAGATACCCATCAAGCCCTTGCTGGAAGGCATAGACCATTCTTCCATCGCCGAACTAGGACACCTTCTGGAAACTTTGCAAGCCAATCAAAAAGAAGCATTCAGTCTTTCACTGGATCTTTACCGGCGTCTGCTCGTCGCCATCGGCACGGAAACGAAAGAAGCGCCATGTATGTTTACGCTCTTTCCTTTTGACGTTCCTGGTGCAATGCAGAAATATCAACTCACGCTCTGGTGCGAATGGCCCGACAGCCCGCATCCCTGTTGCCCGATCGGGTCGGGCGGGGAAGGCGATTACATTTTCGAGCGTCCGAAGGAGTGGTACGTGCGAATTTCGCCCTATCTTTCTGCACTTTCCAAGCTGCTTAAAGTCTTCGTGCCGATTGCTGAGAGAGCGGGCGAAGTCCTCTGGAGCCCGGACGCGATGAAGACATGGAAGCCGGATTTCGACTTGGCGGAGAAAGCCGCGCCACTGGTTCCTGGCGAAGCAGAACGCAAATTTCGACTTCCGGGCGAGGAGAAGATGCGATTTGAGGGCGAAGGGCTACGCGCTATCCACGATGTACTGCAGGAACTAGCTCCGAAGAAGGGCCGAAAGTGGGCGGGCCTGGAACAAAAACCGACACGCTCCGGGGAATACATATGGCTCTGCCCAAAACATGCGCTCGAATATGATCCCGGCCTTCCCAACATGGATTGATTTTGTACAAAATACGAGTAGTGCTTCCGACTGATGAACCAGGGGTTATGTCAACCCCTGGTTCATCAAGTGGCGGAAAAGGATACATACAGTGGTACGCCATAACGATCTGATGAAAAGCACCCAACCTCAAAACAGATCTGCTGCTTTTTAGACGAACTGCGGGGATTGTTACGCGCCTTTCGGTTATCTTCCCGTCAAGGAGGTGATGCCAGTCTGTTGCTGCTGCAGGCGCTCCGATAGCGCATCCTGCACGTGCTGCTTCAGCTGTTTGACCTCATCCTGGAGCATTCGTCCGGTCAATCCCTGGCTCAAAAACTGGGTTGCAAGTTTGTTGACGCTTACTTTCTGACGTCTAGCATAGTTCGCCAGGTCCGTATGCAGGCCGGGCGGGACACGAAGCATAATGTGGCCGCTAAACCGTTCTTGAACTTCTTCCTCATCCTGCGGTTCCGGCAGCGCGACACCTTGATTCACCAACTCAGGAATGATCATTTCGCGTAACTCGTCGAGAGCCGCACAAGCTTCTGACTCGGTCTCGCCCACGGCAACAAATGTCTTTCGCCCCAGCAGAGGAATGGTCGCTACGTATCCGCCGCCTTCCTCCGCTGAAAGCGGGCGAACAGCCTTCGTGTAGCGTAAACCAAGATAATACTCGGCCGATTTTGGGGTTTGCGAGGTTTTCATCTGTATTTCTCTCTTTTGGCTCTGTCTCGCTCTTCCTCAAGCTGTTGCCACTCCAACTTGATAGCGATTGCATCAAGAAGGCTTTTGATCTGGTAGCCCTTTACGGTCTTACCGCTCACAAGAGAGAACGAGAGCATGCCGCCCAGTGTTCCCGTATCAAAGCCATTGTCCTGAGCCATCTTTAACACAGGATCCGTGATTCGCAGCCAGTGGGAGCCCTTCTGCGAGTAGGTGAATAAACCTGGAAAATAATGCTCGACGACCTTCTCCACTTCTTCCTTTGAAGTGTTGACAGGAGGCGATTGACGCCATTTAGCGAGGATTTCTTCTGGGTTTTCAGCCATAACCTAATTATGATATCACATGCGATATCATAAGTCAACATCTGCATTATGGCAGAGGTCCGCTCCAACTTGATAGGCACGAGCCGCTTTCGTCAGTAAACCTGTATTCCTTACAGTGAGCAAATCTTTCGATATGCCGGTGGGCTGGTCCAATTTCCAGGCGCTCATCTGCTTCTCTGCCCTCCAGCTGTCAGTAGGCAATGTCTGCCGCCAGGCTTCTTCGTCATCTGCCTGTGTTCCGAATATCATGTATGATGTACATAGAAGTCAAGGATTTCGGAAGAACGCAGCTGATATCGCAACGAATTCTGCAGATCGTACGCGAAAACTGACACTGGTTCAGGAGGTTGCCCGGCATCGGTCCCATACTCATCTTCCTTCTCCTGCGCTCTGTACCGTGCGTTTCCCTTACCCGTATAGACTCTTGTGCGCACTGGAACGTTAGGCGATAGGAAGATACACGCGTCTGTAAAGGTCGGGAGAATCTGGACCATGTTCCCTCCGATAGCCTTATCTTTCCCATAAGCCTTTGATGCGGCGCCTACCCCATCGCTGCCAGCCGGTCGCGGAGCCGCTCGTACTCAGGGCGCATGGAACCCGGGAAGTGCTTGATACGCACCACGCGGCCATGGAGGAACGCCTGTGCCCGGCCGCTCTCCTCCCGCCATTCCAGCGTGTCCAGCCCTTCCTGGTAGTTGAACACCGGATCCATCTCCACGCCTCTCTGCAGGCAGGCGAGCGCCCAGTTGAATAGGAACTGGTTGCGGGCCCGGTGCCACGCGAGCGCGTCCACCCAGTCGCGCGCAGCGTCCGGCAGAGCGCGCAGCGTCCGGTCCAGCGCCAGGAGCGCTTCCCTCCCTCCCGCGAAGACCCCGTCGTTGACGAGCAGGGGATAGCGTTCGAGGGCTTCCGACCCAGGACCGAA
>JBBRKX010000676.1:0-3594 GCA_038231675.1 Chthonomonadales bacterium
ATGCGCAATCCGGTCAAGTGCGGAAACAGTGTTTCGATTTTCATGTCTACTTTCGAGGGTGAACGAGGCATTTCTATTCGATACGTGGTCGCCCTATCTCAAGTGCCTCTCGAAGCCTGCACCAAAAGTGACGAAGAACCATTATGGGGCGAAAAATGACAATTACGTCCTATCTTACCGTACAGGCTCCGAATAACGGCAACATCTTCACCTATAACCCCTTCGCCGTCAATGCCAACATTCAGACGCAGACTCTCAAATTTTCCTTCGATTATGTTCCCGATCAGATCTACACACCCAGTGGCTTTGCCCTAGACCCTAACGATACGCCCCCGGACAACCTCAGCGTTTATATGGCGTACACGCTCTCGGGTAGCACGTACGCGGCGGCTAGCTCAACCTACGATTATCCCACTAGGGGCATGATCTACGGTTCGGCAACCTCAAATGGATCCGTGACCATCGACGGGAACACGCTTACTATTCCGAGCGCTGACGCTATGTATCCAGCCTCTGCGGTATCCCATTCGGCAAGCCAGGACTACGGTCAAGTCTACACCCTTCCCTTTACCAGCGGTCATACAGATTTGCCAATCGCTACCTCTGCGAGTGTTGCTACTCAGGGATCTAAGGCCGCCTCGGGCAATGCCTCCACGAGCGCCAATGCCCGTCCCCTCCCTATCCGTCTCACCTCGCCTAATCCAAAGGGGCACCCACAAAAGGGAGATGGAACAAACCAGTTTGCTTATAACGACAGCATAGGACTCGGACCCCAGAAAGACTTCGCAAACGGTGACCTCTTCCTTCCAATAACAACAACGCTCATCAATGGCACGGCGGCCGAAACGCTCGAAGTGAAACCCCGGTTAGACTGGACAACCGACATCGCAGGCACCACCGCGCAGTTGCTTTACGCCGTAACCGCAGCCGGAAACACAATTATTCCGAGCACCACATATGGGCCGCAGCCACTGCTTCCGCGTATTGGCTTCGACTTCCGCACGCTCCCAACACAGAATAGCAACTTTGGCGACCATCTCGTAACGCAAATCGTGGACGGCAAGAAATCGGATGTCGCGCACATTGAGACATTCTTCCAGGGAGATGCCATCAATTATCCGGGTAACCTACCGGCTCCCACCTTTCATAATGACGACGGCACCACCGATCCCAACCCAGCCAGCCCACCAAACTTTTGGTACTATTATAACCAGGTGTTCTCAAAGCCTGCGAACAGTTTCTATACCTATCACGGCAACACGCGCACGGACCCGGCGTCATTACAGATCTACTTAAATTATGATGCGTGGATCCCTTTTTCAATGCCTGTCTTTAAACTAAATGCCGGTAAGATCCAGTGGATAGGCCAGCTCAAATTCACAGGAATTTATACGTACATTTACTGCTGTGGGCATGAATCGGCGCACCGTGCTCACCTGCAGGCTGGAATTGAGACTGGCGGTCTCCACACAGATTCAACCCAAGAAGATTATATATCGGACCATGACCCAACGGGGGGATATGTAGTCCAAGGCGGCGGCGATGGAGTTAGCGACGTATACGAAGGTATCCATCACCTTAATCCGCAATTGTCGGATACGACGGGCGCTTATCGATTGACGGGTGAAGCAAGTACTGGGGATGCGGAACTGCTGGCGGATATCGACGCTCTTGGGGTATTGATCGCAAATAAGGCTTTATGGAAGCAAGATTGGGCGGAACCGAAAGGATGCCGTTGGGGGAAATTACCATGGCCCATGAATAAACCGCAGTGGACGTTCACGCCGATCAGCGGAATTGATTTGGACAATAATATCATGTATGGACCGGGCACACCGGACTTGCCGGCAGACGTACTTACGAACATATCTCAGCTGGATTAACTTGAAGTATAAAGAAATGGCTGGAAGCGCATCTATTACCCGTTATCCTGCAAGGAGAAGCAATATGAGTCGCAAACAGGTTGTTATCACATATGTCATCACCCTCCTGCTCACTCTCAGCGTGATGCCTTCCACACAAGCGCGGGGCATACCCATTCACCTCACTATCGAGGAAGGTATCTGGCTGGCAAAGATGCGAGAGGCCGGTCTGCATGGCGACGCCACGGCAGTGCCGCAGATGCTGGATGCCCTGCGCAAAAGGTCACATCCGCTCTACCATACTACGCTTCTTCATGCACTCGCACGCTTAGGTGCAACTCAGGCTTTGTCCCTTATCGACGACTTCGCCATGAAGGGGGATCCGGAAGCAATGATCGCACGGGCGCGTTTGATTGCCGAAGATACCGCGCATGCGAACCCGGCCTTGAAGATAAGCCGTTTCTGCCTGGAACTGGGATGGACCAGCAGTCAGATCAATGAAGAGGCAAAGCGTCCTTACATCCGACCTGAAGATTCGAACGTACCAAAACCTCCTGCCGGACTGCTGGCTCTGCGCGAGATAGCAGACATGGTCTATCACGGCGATTACAAGGTGTATGCGCAGCTTCCAGAGATAAAGGAACTCGACTTCAAGAGCGATTACCCGTCGGCCTTGAAGATGAAGCTTGCTCCGCTTGACCGCAAAGAACGCATCATCCGGATGATGGAGGAATTGTCGCATTTGACGTCTCAGAAGCAGGGTCCGGACTACGCAAAGCAGCTTGCATTGGACGAAGGGACCGAGGCTGGCCGCGCTGCGGCGGACAAACTTCGGGAGCTGGATGCGCACCGGGATCAGACCGACTTAAACGACTTTTCCAGTCTTCTGGACCTGGTCTTGCGCATTGATTATCCTTCGCGAAGCGCGTTTCTTAAGCATTTTGCGACGGATCCGGATCCCGACGTGTCCAGTCTTCTCAAGCGCCCCGAGCCATCACAGTTCGCGATCGACTATTGATCGGCCTCAGGGCGCCATCGTGGTTAACGCGAAGGTCATGCATACACATCCGCATCCGTATGAGCGGGCTGACGGACCGGTTCGGCGAGGGAAAGTACTCTCTGCGGGTTAACGCAGGACGGGCCGGCCGTGGCGTGGATGCGGATATGCATGACCGCCTCGCGAACCTACGTAACCGAAACCAGGATGGCGCCATCTTCAGGCGGTAAGAAGCGCTATCCTAATACGGTGTCCGCTTCTATTCATTGTCCGGCTCCGTCGTCAGTAGTTGTCGCGTTCGTCAGGCGCATGGCCGGCTGGCCTGGTGCGGACCAACAACTGATTCTGACGAGCAGCCAGATAAGCGAGGGGGAAACTGCTTGTCGGGTTATCCATCCCTTTTGTCTGTGCGGCATTCATCCGATCGCATGGATACATCGCATTGACGCAACACATAAGGGTCTGTTTCCTTGGTAACCACGACCGAACCTATTATCCAGCAGAACCTCAAGAGCAGTACTCTCTCCCATTGGTGGATGGCGATCCCGGTTATCGGCATCGTTATGCACCTCATCTTTTTGCTTTCGCTGCGCACACTGGCTCGATCCCTTCTTCGACGACAGCATGCACCGCTTCGGACCCGGCGGAGACTTCTTCTTCCTCTATGCCGCAGGCGTCCGAGCAAGACAGGGACTGTCCGTTTACCTCACGAGCGGACATGTCGCAGGCGTGCCC
>JBBRKX010000677.1:0-3591 GCA_038231675.1 Chthonomonadales bacterium
CGATTATAGATTAAACCGTCCCGGGACAGGTCTGGAGCGCTCCATGTAATGAGCCCACCTGACAGCGAGAATATCGCCCACTGTCCCGAAATAGGATCAGGACAGTGGGCGATATTTGTTTGTGCGGTAGCGGTACATGAGGACGTGGCGCAGTGGTCAGCGCACCGGGTTGTCAACCCGGGGGTCGGGGGTTCAAATCCCCTCGTCCTCGCCAATTTAATACCTGTGAGTAAAATTCATCCCCGTAGCTCAGCGGACAAGGGCGCCACTCTGCAAAGGGGAAGGCGCAGGTTCGATTCCTGCCGGGGATAGGGTATTGCCGATGGGCCTGTAGCTCAACCCGGAAAGAGCGCTTCCCTTATAAGGGAGCGGTTCGGGGTTCGAATCCCCGCAGGCTCACCTTACGCGAGAGTGCCCGAGTGGATCAAGGGAGCTGCCTGTAACACAGCCGCGCTTCGGCGCACGTAGGTTCGAATCCTACCTCTCGCATGTGATTGAGAAGTAAAACAGACAAAAACAGAAGACCGGGGCGTAGCTCAGTGGCAGAGCACGAATATCCCGTTTGCCGCACTTTGCCCGATCCGGGCCGCTGGCATGACGGTTATCACTTTGGATGACGAGGTCGCAAGGTTCGAATCCGGCCGCCCCGATTTGCAGGTCGATCGTTTCGATCGCCACGAGAGGTTTGGATCGCCTTGCCGGTGGGAAGTCCGGCAGGGCCGAAGGAGGACAACGCCAATGGCAGTAAAGTATAACAAGCAGTTCAGCACCCGACGGACTCCACAGGACCAGCCGATTCCGGGCTCCGGCCAGGTGGCGAATTCTGCCGGTGGATATGCCTGGGCCGTTACGGACTGGCAGCGGCTGAGCCGATTCCTTATCCTCGGCAACGAGGGCGGGTCCTACTACGCCAGGGAGAAGACGCTCACGGTGGAGAACGCGGAAGCGGTCCGACGGTGCATTGTGCAAGACGGCTGCCGGGTGGTGCGGGAGATCGTTACGGTTTCCGACGCCGGGCGTGCGCCGAAGAATGATTCCGCTCTCTTTGCACTTGCGATGTGCGCCGGGCTTGGGGATGACGCCACACGCCGGGAAGCGCTGCAAGCGCTTCCGAGGGTCGCTCGAATCGGAACCCACCTCTTTCACTTCGCGGAGTATGTGGAGGGATTCCGGGGATGGGGGCGGGGTTTGCGGCAGGGCATCGGAAACTGGTACAACGAGATGCCGCTGCGCTCCCTTGCCTTCCAGGTGGTGAAGTATCGACAGCGCGATAGCTGGTCGCACCGGGATCTGCTGCGTCTGGCGCACCCAAAGACCGAGGACGCAAGCCGTAACGCGCTGTATCACTGGGCGGTCAATGGCTGGGACTGGGTCGGCGAGGAACCGCACCCGGACGAGGCGCTACGGACGCTCTGGGCATATGAGCGTGTGCAGCGTGCGACCACAACTGCGGAGATCGCCGGACTGGTGCGGGAGTACCGTCTTCCGATGGAAGCTATCCCGACGGATAAGCGAGATCGGGCGGTCTGGGAAGCGGTGCTTCCCCACGCGGGGCTTACGTTCCTGATCCGAAACCTGGGTAATCTGGGCAAGGCCGGACTGCTCGTTCAGGGCGCCCGAGAGAAGATCGCGGCGGTGACATCTCGCCTTCAGGATGCCGAGGCTTTGAAGAAGGCGCGGGTCCATCCTATCCAGGTGCTTTCTGCCCTGACGACCTATCGGACCGGGCACGGGGTGCGCGGAAGCGGAGAGTGGCCCATCGTTCCGGATGTGATCGACGCGCTCGACCAGGCGTTCTATCTCGCATTTGGAGCGGTGGAACCGGCGGGCAAGCGATGGGTGCTGGGGCTGGACGTTTCAGGCTCCATGAGTTGTGGCACAATCGCCGGAGTGCCGAACCTGACACCCAGAATTGGCTCGGCCGCCATGGCGATGGTAACATACAAGGTGGAGGCGGATGTATCGCTTGTAGCGTTCTGTGATACGATGACGCCCATCGACATTTCCCGTCGGCAGCGACTGGACGACGTGGTGCAAGCCACATCGGGCCTGCCGTTCGGGAGAACGGATTGTGCGCTTCCCATGGTGTGGGCGCGTGAAAATCGCGTTGCGGCCGACATATTCGTTATCTATACGGATAGCGAGACATGGGCCAATCCGAGCCTGCACCCCGTGCAGGCGCTCCGTGAGTATCGTGAGGCGACGGGAATTCCCGCGCGCCTCGTCGTGGTCGGAATGGTGTCGAACGGGTTTACGATCGCGGATCCAGACGACTCCGGAATGCTGGACGTCGTCGGTTTCGATACGGCCGTACCGGAAGTCATCCGACAGTTCGCTCAGGGCGCCGTATAGCCCTACAAAACAGAAAAGGCGGGGCCGAATGCGGAGGGTTATCCATCACACCCTGGTTGGTCTTCTGGAACATGGAGACCGCTTCCCTCCACAGCCACTTGCCTCGCCTTTTCCAGCTATATCTACGCAGTTCTCATTTGCGGTCACTTGCGGCAACACCGGTCTCCGGCTCCGCATGACCGTGATGACACATGGCGCAGGTTGCTTTACCATGCACTATTTTCTCCTTTGCATTGATATGCTGTGTCATGACAATCATGTCGCGAGCCATTTGCTTTTCAGGCTTGTCGTCCTTTTCAAATCCGCTATGGTCCGCATTCACCACATGGCAAAAATCACAACGGACGCCCAGGGACTCATTAAACTTATGCATCACGGGGATCAATTGATCGGCGGGAAGGTCTTTTAAGACCTTGATGTTCTTAAACTTATGCCCCGAAGTAATGGGCTTGCCTCCGCCTGTCGGCGCGGGGGGTTGCGCCATGGCGGTCGCCAGCACCAGGAGGCCTGTTGCCGCCACGCCGGCGAGCAGTTGGGCCGCGCGAAAGGGTCGGGTCGATTGTTGATTCATAACAGTGCTCCCTGTGGGATTAGTGGATGTCGACTTCGAGTCGATCTCCGGTGGCAAGTGTAAGCGGCGCATCGAAAGTGAGGATCAAGTCGCCGGACGGATGCGCCTCCGTGCGGCAGCCAATCGGGGACTGGCCCAGGCTGACGTGCGCCTGAACAGGTGCGGAACCGGACGACGGGTCCGGCCCTGGAACGCGGATCGATTTTAAGATCAGCCCCACACTGCCGGTCGACTTGATGGACGGTTTTACGACCACAAGTGCGATAAGGCGGTCCAGGCGAAACACGAGAGAGCCGCCATGCACCAGAGGTTTGTAATGCATATTGCCCCAGAATGTAGGAGCGAACACAGGAGTATCCAGACTCCTCCATGTTCCGGGCAAGGCCGGAGAAAGCGTCAGCCGGCCGTCGATCAGATCCAGATGGAAGCCCTGACTCGTAGCCAGGATGTTCCAGTCGGCCATGTCGAATGATTCCGCGCCCTCCGCTTGCCCCGCGCCAGGCTTGGCAATTGCGAATGACGGGCTTAGCCATGGCGACTGCAGAATATTGTTCCTCCCGTCCTCGAGGCGCTGCAACAGCGCGATACCAGAGCCAGGGTCTCCTTGAGCGATATACGGCAGTGCTTCGCCAAGGGTGGATGCGAGCAAATCGCATCGTTCGCCGGCG
>JBBRKX010000678.1:0-3578 GCA_038231675.1 Chthonomonadales bacterium
CCAATTGTACATCATCCAGGCTAAGACGAAAAGAGAGACAAAGAACCAGCCCTTCCATCCGAGGCGATTGGTGAGCAGGCCGATGCCTAACAGAGCAAAAAGAAGTTGAAAATCATATTTCATTCGCAACGCACCAGGGTCAGAGAATAGGCCGGCAGGTCCAGCGTAAGACTGTCGGATTCCAGAGTTATATCGGGTTCTTTTGTGATGTGCTTCAGATCCATGCTCCCGTATCGGAAAAGATGTGCCGTCCGCATGAGGCGGCCTCCATGGATTTTGAGGGTCGCGCGGACTGCGGTGTCCGGCAATTTATTGATGATCAAAACTGCGGGCGTTCCTGTCCTGGAGTTAACGCTTCCAAAACAGGAGATGCTATCCGCGGCGCTCGATGTCGCGGCAATGGCCTCATCCTCGAAGCCATGACCCAGATTGTCCGCGTTTCGAAAAAGCTTGAATGCCAGATAGGCCGGCGAATCCTTTGGAGGCTGCGACCAGTAGCACGCCATGTCCACTTGCTCGCGCCCAAGGATACCCAGCACCTCTGCGGTCGCGAGGCCGCCGTTCAAGGTAGTCTCCGCGCCCCAATTCCATTCATTGAGCCCGATTTTGGTGCCGGGATAATTTTCCGCAACCCATTTCCGAAGGCGTGGGATCAACTGGACCGGAGCCGCTATCCACGATTCGTCACTATAGGTCGGATCGTACAACGCACGTGTGCTGCGCAGCCTCAGGTCGCGGATAGGGGCATCGACCGATGCACTATAAACGGCGGATCCCTGCGGATAAAAGTGAACATCGAGTACATCTAAAGTTCGACGGCCTGTCTTCCTGTCATGTTCCGCGATCCTGCGTAAAAACCAGGGCAAAAAAGCTACTCCGCCGTGCGCATTACGATCCGCATGCGAGGCAAAGTTATCCTCGCCGCGGTCTCTCGGCGAAAAGAAGTACCCTGTCCATCCCCCGCACACCGGCCCCGTGATCTGAGCGGTGGGATCGACGTCCTTAACCGCATCCGCGTATTCTATAAATCGGCTGAGCAACTCGTCGTAATCCGGACGGACCGGGTGCATGTCCGTATGGGTTCCATCCCACATATCGGGCTCGTTATCCATCGCATAAAATCGCACTCCGCCCGCGTCCGCTCTCCCAAACTTACGCACAAGATGGGAGATCCATTCATCCTGGTACACGGTCGGGTCCGACCTGTCCGGTGGGTCCGAAAAAGGGCGTCTCTTCCGAGCCGCCGAGGGAACGGAAACGCGCTGCCGGTTGCTCGCAGGGTCGTAACCGGCGATGGCTTCGGAGCCTGGTGCGATAGGGGGACCGCCCGTCGGTGGAACATCCATGGACCGCGTGGCATTGTCCCCGTTTCGGGCGACCCAGCCGATCGTGGGCACCGTGATCAAGGCGTCCGCGCCGTACGGGCGGGCATTGAGGATCGACTGGTCCGCGACGCCCGACGGCTGAACATCTTGTGTCGATGTCCTACCGTAATTTCCATTACGAAACTCCCAATCCCGGGCTGCATTCCAACAGTTGCCAAGCGCCCAATTGTAGCGCGTCGCCGGGTTTCCTCCCATGCGCCAGAGACTTACCTTGAGATCTCGAAAGTAAGATGGATCGCTGGTCGCCATCCCATAGACAGAGGGATGGATGGGGCCAATGCTGGCTTCCACCTCGACGGTCAGCTGGACGTCTCCCGAGGTTGCCGTGGAATGGGATTCCGAATGCACGGGCGCGTGTCTGCCCGCGCCTCCGGAATAAAGCGCGATTCCGGCCAGGCCGGTCAGAATACCTCCCCACGCGACGAAGGATCGCAAGCCGTTCCTGACGGGGATCATGTTCGTGCGCCGTTGGCTGGCTCCGAAAGAGGCAGCGCGCCGCCCATATCGGCAGTCGGAACCACGGACGGATAGACGCCGCCGGCATCGCGCCGCGCTCCGGACAACTCTTCGGGACCTGCGTCGGCCGGGAAGGTTGGCTCATCTCCCAGGACAAACTTATCGGTCATTTTTTCCCGGCTCAGCGTCGCGCGCAATATCGGGCCGGGAATAACTCGTAAGCGGTCCGCCGCTCCTTCATGCACCGCGATATCACGCAGACGGTACAGCGCGGACAGTAGGACCGAGTCCGCGAAGGTGAGGCCCCGTGCATCCAGTTCCACCCTTTTTCCCGCCGTAAGGAGATAGGCGCACAGGCTTTCCAGGTTGCGGACCGAGGCAGGTTCGGACGCGCCGTTCGCCGTAACCACTGCCGCATCGGCGCCGGATCGCACATAAGTGATCATACCTGCCTGCGTCGCATTGGAAAATGCCTGGGCAATGCTTCCCGCAACAGGCAGGCTGTCCGCCAGGTGGCTGTGTCGGAGCGCGGTCGCCACGTGCGAAGATATCGCCACCAGCCGTACGTCGCGGCCGCGATAGGCCGCGCGTTTGGGGAGATTGATGAGAGTGCCGAGCGCTTCCGCATCCAGCGACTGGACCCCCTGAAGATCCAATAGGATGTGGGTCCCCGCAGTCAGAGCCTCTTCCACGGCGTCCCGGAATCGGGGCAGTGCGCTGCGGTCCAGGCTCCCGATAACGGAAAGCACGGTGCAATCGCCGGTCTGAGCCTGGAATATCTCCGTGGTGGGGCGACCCCGCCCCCGAAGCGTCCACCACTGCCACAAAAGATACCGGCCGAACTGGAGCCCATCGCGGCTGTAGCGCTTCCAGAGTCTTCCCGGCTCATGGGTAAGGCGGAAAGCCCATTCGAGACCATGCGTCTGCATCCAGAGGGGAGCTCGCGTGGTCTGACCGGCCATAAAGTCGAAGGTTCCCCCCACGCCGATACACAGCGGCACCTCCGCGAGGCGCTCCCGATGGAGATGGATCCACTTTTCCTGTTTGGGATTGCCGAATGCCACAAGGAGAATATCCGGCCGGGCCCGGGCGATATCGTCGAGGATCGTCTCGCTGTCCATCTCGAGGAGGGGAGCAACCGGAGGAGATACGCAGCCCACGATCTGAATACCAGGATGATCCGCTTCCATGCGGGCCCTGGCCCGTTGCGCGATCTCTGGTCGTGCTCCGAGCATATAAATGCGATACCCTTTTTCGCCGGCTAGTCGGGCGAGTTGGGGAACGATGTCGGCCCCCGTCACGCGCTCCTGAAGCGGGGTACGCATCAGCTTGGCGGCCCATACCACCGGCATCCCATCCGGAACGACCAGATCGCATCCGCGGAGCACATGGCGCAGCTCCGGATCGGCCAGGGCATTGATCAGAAAGTCAGTGTTCGCGGTAGCGACCTGATGGAATCGTTTTTCCCCGATGAACTGTTCCAGGCGAGTTAGTGTCGCCTGCATCCCGATGTTATCGATCGGAGTGCCTAAAATGCCCACAATGTGCCGCATAGTCCCTCGTACTCCAAGATTCAGCGGTTCGATCAACCATCGATTGCACACGTACCGGTTCAGGTTGATAGACGCCACGACAAGATGGTCGTCAGATCTTACGTCGTTCCGTACGCTTCCATCCGCCGGCCGACCGACCGAGCGCCATGACGGCGTACACTCCGAACTTCCACAGGATGTAGAC
>JBBRKX010000679.1:0-3568 GCA_038231675.1 Chthonomonadales bacterium
AGCCGGTGGTGGACTGCTTACCTCGCGGTTGATAGGGGTCCTGCTTATCTTCTACTCGCAATGTCACCCGATTCTTGCCTTCTTTGAGATAAGGAGCGATATCAAACGAAAACGGTACATGCCCTCCACGGTTATGTCCTACTTCTTGTCCGTTAATCCATACCGTACATTGATAATCTACGGCGCCGAAATTTAGCAGCAGGTCTCGCCCTCGCCCGCCGACTCCCACCGCCGCGATGCCCACCGTTTTGCCCGGGGATGTTGCGGCTGCCCCGCGCGTTGAACCGAGTTCTGTATTGCCTGCTTGCGTCATGGAAGCTTTGCCTTTCTTTGGCCTGGTCGCTTTACCGCATGGAGTTTGTCCGGCCGTCAGGAAACTAAATTGGAATTGCAAAGGCTGTTTCGAGGCATCGCACGGAATATCCTCGGTATGCCATGCTTCTTCCGTCAGGAATTTTGTTTCTGCTCTGTTTGGGCCAAGGGCTACGTTGCGAAATCCAGAATCAAGAGGACATCGCCCCTTCGATACAGAACTACCCCTACAGCGATTTTGGGTATTTTCATAAGGAGTAAGGAAGATGAGATCTGTGACGAGGAATGCCGCCTGGGTCGGGCTGCTGCTCGTGGTCGGTATGGGCGTGGGAGCGGCGGTTTCCAGGAGGTTTGCAGAGGAGGGACTGGGCTATCAGGACACCCCTATTTTGCCGGGCGGCAAATGGCATGTCCATGACGGCACCCGTCCTCAACCGAAACCCGTCGTGCCCGGCACGCCCAGTTCGCAGTATATGCCGGGAGCGCCGCCTTCGGATGCGATTATCCTCTTCGACGGCACGGATACTTCGCACTGGAAATCCGGCAGCGGAGGTCCGATCGAATGGAAATTAGTCAAGGGGTACAACGGGTATATGGAAGTGGTTCCTGGCAAAGGGAGTATTTCCACTACAGATGACATTGGCGACTGCCAGTTGCATATTGAATGGGAAGCGCCTGATCCACCGAGAGGTAAGGGACAGGATAGAGGGAACAGCGGTGTTATTTTCTTCGGCCGGTACGAGATCCAGGTTCTCGATAGCTACGACGCCAAGACCTATCCGGACGGTCAGGCGGCCGCCATTTATGGCACCTATCCCCCGCTTGTGAACGCCAGTCGCAAGCCGGGCCAATGGCAGATCTATGATATCCTCTTTACCGTCCCGCGGTTTGAGAACGACAAGCTGAAGACCCCTGGTTACTTCACGGTCTTTCACAACGGCGTCGCCGTGCACAACCATGCCGAACTGCTCGGCAATTCCAACCATCGCGCCCTTCCCAACTACCAGCCGCACCCACCGCGCGGCCCGCTGGTTTTGCAGGAACATGGCCACCCGGTTCGTTTCCGAAACATCTGGTACCGGGAATTGAAGGATTACGACGTTCCTTAAGTCCACTTCGTACCGGGAATTGTAACCAGCGGATTTGCCCTTGATGGCAGAGCGGAACATGAGATACGAAAGGCAGAAGTTCATGACATTGGATACAGATGGATTGACACGGCGCGAACTGATTAAAGCGGCGGGATACGCAACGGCGGCCTCGGCCATGGCTGCTCCTCTTCTCGCGCATGCGCAGGATAACGCCATCCCGATGGGAGTAGCCCTGGTTGGAGGGGCGCATATCCATACGCCACAGTATGTGAATGCGTTGAAGAACCGTAAGAGTGTCACCGTGAAATATGCGTGGGATCATGATCCCGCGCGGGCTCAAAAACGCGCGGACGAACTCGGCTGTAAAACCGCCACCGATCTCAAGCAAATCTGGTCCGATCCGGACATCAAGGCCGTGGTGATCTGCTCGGAGACGAACCGGCATCACGATCTGGTGCTTTCCGCAGCACAGGCAAAGAAGCACATGTTCGTCGAAAAGCCGATGGGGATCAACGCGAAAGAAAGTTTCGCCATGGCGGCCGCGATTGAAAAAGCGAATCTGCTCTTTACGACGGGCTACTTTATGCGGACCGCGCGCGAACACCTGTTCCTGAAAGATCAGGTCGCAAAGGGCAGCTTTGGAGTGATCACACGCGTTCGCGGCTCCAACTGCCATAGCGGCTCGTTGGGCGGTTGGTTCGATGGCGAGTATCGCTGGATGGCGGACCCAAAAATCGCCGGTGTCGGCGCGTTTGGGGACCTGGGCACGCACTCCCTCGATATCTTGATGTGGATGCTCGGGCCCATTGTTTCGGCGACCGCCGACATCAAGACCGTCACCAACCGGTATCCAGGCTGCGATGAAAGCGGTGAGGCGTTGCTGAAGTTCCAGAGCGGCGTGACCGGCACGCTCGCCGCAGGATGGGTCGATGTGGATAACCCCATCACCATGCTCATCAGCGGCACGGAAGGCCACGCTTACATTGCGAACGGCCATGTCTTCTTCCGGAGCAGCAAGGTTCCGAACGCCAATGGCGATCAGCCCTGGACGGATCTGCCCATGGGCCCGCCGCCCCCCATCACGCAGTTCCTCGATGCCCTTGAGGGAAAGCCACATGACTCCCTCGTAAAGCCGAGCGAAGCGGCGGCACGCGTCGCCGTGATGGAAGCGGCCTATCAGGGAGCCCATTCGCAAACATGGGTGAAAGTCGCGCAAGCGTAAGCCCCTATAGCTCCTTCCCCCGAACGTAGTTCGGGGGAAGAGGGGTTGGGGTGAGGGCTCAGGGCGTGGGGGTCAGCAAAACCATTCGGCGTTTGCCGTTGAGTGTCCCGTTGGCTGCGATCCGACCGCGACGGCTGACCGCTTTGCAAAAGGCGATGTTCCAGCCTGTAGGGTCCGGCAACAGGTCATTCAAATTCCTGGATGTACCCTGCTGCCAGATAAAGACATGCTGCCCGGTGGGAGTATCCAGCGCATTGCCGACGACCACATTCGAATCAGAGATGCCGAACGCGTTGTTGCTTTTCGAGCCAAGCGCATCCAACACCGTCATCTTACCGGCCGAGTAGAGAACGACGCGCGAATTGTTGTGGCCGACGCCACCGTCCTTAAGATCGACGGATCCAATCACGGTGTTGTGACTGTTCATTGCAAGGGCTTCAAAGGGATGTGAACCGGGAAAGGGATGCGCGGGAAACCGGATGACTTTTCCTCGCTTCCACAAAACCGTGTTGAGTGACGAAGGAATATATACAATCACCTGCCCGGCATCGTTGATGCGTTCCGCGCGACTTTCCCGCTCAGGCAGCTTGATTTCGCGCATGCCGTGTACACGATCCCAGAGGAACCCGACCATGTTCCCCCGCTGATTGAGCGCAAAGCCCACCACCTGCCCCAAATTGTTGATGCCTTCCGCTTCACTGGACTTTCCGCCGAGCGTCCCAAGATCGAGCATGCGGCCCCGCTCCCAGAGAAAGGCATGTTCCGCCCCATGCGCGGTGAAAGCCGACCCGACGACCTGTCCGTTATCATTCATATCCGCAACGCGCACTCCGCCCTGCTTGCTCCAGTGACCGGAGCCGTCACAAACGATTTCCGTTACGGCGCCGGCTTTCCACAGATAGGAATGAGGCACCGTGCTATCCGAGCTAACGAGCACCTGGCC
>JBBRKX010000680.1:0-3565 GCA_038231675.1 Chthonomonadales bacterium
ATTAACTCTGCCGAGATATGGCCGGGATAGGGCGCCTTAATGGGTGGCGCACCGCTTCGTTCGAGATAGCCGTGACAGCCATTTTTAGTGAAAAGGGGAGCGCAACGGTCTTGATTTGAATGACGTCCGCACAACTGTTTTTTTGCTTTTCGCCGTGCCACGGAGGATAATAATAGTATGGTAAGCAAAGAGAAGAGCACTTGTTCACGGAGGAAGAGAAGATGTGCGGACGCTACACGATGCATCATTCGCCCCAGCAGGTGGAGATGCGGTTTGGAGTGACCGAGGCGCGGGCGACGCCCACCGAACGGTATAACATCGCGCCGACGCAGGCAGTCCCGATCGTGGTGGAAGGGGAGGGTGCGCGGTTTCTGGACACCATGCAATGGGGACTCATTCCTTCCTGGGCCAAAGAACCGGGAATCGGCAATAAGATGATCAACGCCCGCGCCGAGACCATTATGGAAAAACCGTCTTTCAAAGTCCCTCTGTCTCGCCGTCGCTGCATCCTTCCCGCCGACGGCTTCTACGAGTGGAAAACAGACGGCAAGGTTCGCCAGCCCATGCATATCCGTCGGAAAGATGGCGATCTCTTCGGCTTCGCGGGATTGTGGGAGGAGTGGAAGCAACCGGATGGAACGCCACTGCGCACCTGCACCATCATCACCACGGAACCGAACGCGCTGACGGCGGACATCCACAATCGTATGCCGGTTATGCTTTTGCCGGAACACGAGGCAGCGTGGCTGGATGTCCAGCATCACAAGGCTACCGACGTTCTTGACTTCCTGCGCCCGTATCCCGCCGACCTCATGGAAGCCTATCGCGTGGATAAGCGCGTCAATATCCCAACCGTGGAAGATCCCGCCTTGCTGAACTCGCTGTAGAAAAAGAAATTCCAGTGCTCGGTTGAAAGAACGTCGGTATGCTAACCATTCGCCCGACACAATGGCCTCAGGATATCGGTCCTCTTTCTGAATTGGACACGACGTTTACCACGGATCGCGTTTACCGACCGGTGCTGGAAGGCTTATCCTTTCGGCTGGTGGAAGAGACAATCACCCCTTCACTGAGCAAGAAATACGCCTTTGATCCCGCCGATCCGATAGAGCGCTGGGATTGGGACTTTGCAGTTGTTGCCGAAGAAGACGGCGACCTGGCCGGTTTTGCGGCGGCTCAATACATTGCCTGGAATCGGCGGGTGGTCCTCTGGCATCTTTACGTGATGCCGGCCTATCGTTTCCAGGGCGTGGGCATGCAATTACTGGCGTCGGTCGACGGCTTTGCCCGATCCCGTCTGGCGCGTTGCGTCTGGCTGGAGACCCAGAATACCAACTACCCCGCGGTTCAATTTTATCGGCGGGCGGGCTTTGAATTCTGCGGCTTCGATCAGAGCCTGTACGATCCCGCAACTCTAACACACGCGGAGACCGCCCTGTTTTTCGTTCGGCCGGTATCCGCGTCCGCAAAAATTATGACCCCATAGCAGTTCCTTTTTTAAGGATTTCCCGGGATAATCAGCACCTTGCCGTCCGAGGTAGAGCGCAAATGCGCTTCCAGATCCGTGGGGACCTGCTCCAGGGATAGGCGGGCGACCACTTTAGTGGAAAGAGTGGTGTCCAGCATGGATAAGACGGATCTGAGCTTCCAGAGCGTTGTGAGCGGATTTTGACCTTTCAGCCATTGCGAGAGCCAGAACCCCTCGATCCGTTTGTTATGGAAGATCAGATCGCCCGGATCTGCTTCGCAGGCTTTCTCCGCAAGCGCCCCATACACCACCAATGTTCCTTCGGGCATCGCCGCAAGAACCCGTCGCGTCATTTCACCGCCGACCGCATCCAGCGCATAGGTTGCTTTCAGGCGATGCGCCAACTCCTTCAAAGCAGGATCGAAGCCTTCGGTGCTGCTGTCCAGCACATGCTCGGCGCCCAGCCCACGCAATAGTTCCACAAGTGGCGGACGGTGCACGACATGAATCATCGGCGTCCCTGATTTGATTCCCAATCGCACCACCATGCGGCCGACCTGGCTGGCTGCCGCGGTTTGAATGAGAGCACGATGCCCGCCACGACGAAACCCTTCCCACAGCGCCAGTGCGGAGATAGGATTGACGATTGCACTCGCGCCCTGCGCATCGGAAATTCGCGCAGGCAAAGGCAGCGAGGCGGCTGCGGAAGCCAGCGCGTATTCGGCCCAGAGCCCATTGCCGCCCTGACCGCCGCATGCGACGCGTTTCCCCATTTGCCATCGGCCGAGCATGCCTCCCCCGTGCGCCACCACGACGCCGCAGCCTTCGAAGCCCGGCGTGGTGGGAAGCGACCGCTCGATACCGTACAGACCGCGACAGAACATAACATCGGAAGGGTTGACGGGTGAGGCGAGCACGCGCACCAGCACCTCACCTCGTTTTGGAACAGGAACAGGTTTCTCCACGACGCGCAACGAGCCGACGCCGGAATATGCGGTCAGCTTCAGGGCACGCATGACACTGGGAATTTCAAACGGCTGTTGAGGCATCGTTTCGGATCCTTTCTTTCAGATATAGATTGCGGGACCCTTTGTTTTCCAGAAGCCGATTCCGCAATCGTCGCGATTATCCCTGTTACATGTCCGAAAACGGCGAGACAGTCGGGGAAACCTGCTGTACAATGGGGCATGGAACTCAATATCGAGGCATGCTACAACGCTTTGCTCACCCATGATTCTCGCTTTGACGGCGTATTCTTCGTCGGGGTGACATCGACCGGGATCTACTGCCGTACGGTCTGCACGGCCAGAACGCCGCGAAGGGAAAACTGCACGTTCCACCGGAACGCCGCCGCCGCCGAACGGGCAGGGTTTCGCCCCTGTCTGCGGTGTCGGCCTGAACTTGCTCCGGGAAATGCCCGGATGGACTCTGTCAGCCGACTGGCTGCTGCTGCCGCGAACCGCATCGAAGATGGCGCGCTCTTCGACGGAAACGCCGAAGCGCTGGCGCGGGAACTCGGGATCACTGCCCGTCACCTGCGGCGGGTGACCGAAAGTGAGTTTGGCGTGTCTCCGGGAGAATTGGCGCAAACGCGGCGATTGCTGCTGGCAAAACGCCTGCTCACCGACACAAGCCTTTCCGTTACGGACATCGCCTTTGCCAGCGGGTTCTCCAGTCTGCGCCGGTTCAATGCGACGTTCAAGGAACGCTATCGGCTCAGCCCGACGGCTTTGCGACGCACCGGAGGCACGCAACCGCAGCCGCTTACCCTCCGTTGCGAGCTGGCGTACATTCCGCCGTTCGATTGGGATGCCTTGCTGACTTTCCTGGGGGAGAGGGCTTCCACCGGAGTCGAGTGGATCGACGGGAATAGCTACAGCCGCACGGTTCTGGTAGGAGGCCATCGCGGCTGGCTTTTCGTGTTGCCGATGCCCGGCAAAGACGTCGTGGAAGTACGGCTTTCCGCATCGCTCGCTCCGGCGCTGATACCGGTGTTGGCCCGCGTGAAGCGCTTGTTCGATCTCTGCGCCGAGCCCTGTCAAATCGCCGTGTGTCTGGGGGCGCTTGCCCTCGCCCACCCGGGTCTGAGAGTCGCCG
>JBBRKX010000681.1:0-3563 GCA_038231675.1 Chthonomonadales bacterium
CAGGTTGGGAGGACCGGAGGGTTGGATGTCATACATTGGGCTCGATTCGTGAGAGATGGACCAGAGCGGCACGCGGGATCAGCGAATCACACATTTTGGGACCATCATACCAAATAACGCGGAATAATACCATCAGTCGCCCAACTGCGGGCAAAGTTACGCGCTATAACAGTGCAATGTCAAGGGACGCTCTTTGGACTGAACCCCATTTTCCCATCTCGAATGGGAAGCAAGAGCAGTCGTGGAAGCGATAAAACTTCGTGAAACTATCGACTAGTCCTGACATAGGCTATCGAAAAAATAAGATCCCGCCCTTTCAAATAGAGGGGGCGGGATCGATTGGTTTAACTCGCGCGATAAAGAAATCGCTCCTCCGTAATTTTGTCGTTCTCCACCGTATATACGGCGACTTCCTCCATGATCGACCGTTGGCCACTCAGCTTTTGAGTAGTGTCCATCTTATAGCCGACGGCGAACAGGTTGCCGTTGATATATGGCCCGGTCACTTCCGCGCTGTGGACTTCCATATTCTGGTTCCACCAGGCCGTCTTGGCCTTGACGGCTTCAATGCCGTTGGACACAGGGTCCGGCCCCTGCGCTTCGGTGCTGACGATGGCGTCGCTATAATAGCGAGCGATCGCTTCTTCCCCTTTGCCCTGGCGCACCAATGCGACGAGGCCCTGCGCAACTTCCTGAACAGACATGATTCGGTTTCTCCTTGAGTGCTGAGCGTTGTCAGACGACTCGATTAGCGCGGCGTACAAATGGAATCGAGATCCTGGCACATGGGGTGCAATGATCTTCGCCCCTAGGTTTCTCTTCCGGAAGTTTGGATTCCTGTCCCAATTCATAGGTTGATTTTTTTACTGCGTTCAGTTGTACACTTTATCCGAAGTTCTATTTATTATGAATATGTTAAGCGTTATTTCGCCGGCATTTTTGTCTGAAGCATTGCTTAGTCATGGGGCGATCCCGCCCGAGTTCGAAGCGTGCCCCTGCTCCTTAGCATCGGAACCGCTCCAACCGATAGAGACTGGAGAGTTCCTTCTTATGGCCGCAGCCGCCTCTGTGCTTCTACTTTAGGTGAGGGACGACGCACCCTGAAATCTACATCTCCAGGAGAATCTATGAAAGCAGAAGAACAAAGAAAAATACTGGACTTGCTGGACGGGGAGCGCCAGACGGTGATATATCCGGGTGTAACGCGATTCTCAGACCCGGGAATTATAAGGGATGTATCGACGGATGAGGACAGTTGCGAAATAGTCTACTCTTCCTGCTCCAAGGATGAGGTCGATCGGATCATAGAACATCAGATACAAACCGCGCGAATTGCCCAATACGCGTTGGAGTGGAAAGTATACGGACACGATCTTCCGCCTTGCCTGGGAGAACGGCTGATGGCGTCGGGATTTGTGGCGGACGCGAAGGAGGCATTTATGGTTCTCTTCGCAGATAAGGACGCTCTGGACCGATTTGGCGTTTGCAGCAGCGATATCCGGCGAGTGAGAGGCAAAGACGGGCTGGGAGACGTCCAAAGAATCATGGAAGAGGTCGACGGAATGCGTTGTGAGGGGCAGATCGAGCAATACGGGTTTATGCTGGAAAAGCATCCGCACAATATGAGTGTCTACGTTGCCTACATCGACGATGAGCCCGCCGCTTACGGTCGTATCTATTTCCATGCAAAAAGCCGGTTTGCCGCGTTGTATGGAGGGCAAACAAGGGAGCAGTTCAGGAATCGTGGTCTGTATACTCAAATCGTCGCCACCCGCATTCGCGAAGCCTTGAACCGAGGGGTGGTCAACATTTGTGTCGATGCATTGCCGACATCCGAGCCGATATTGAGGAAATATGGGTTCGAGGTCGTGACCTACACGCAACCATTTTGCTTACCGAAGATGCCTTCTTCCGCGTGAGCGACTCATGCTATACTTTAACGGGTCACATCACAGGTTCGGCGACCCGTGTAAAGTATGGAATTTATGAACTTTCCTCCCCAATCTGACGAAAGCATGCGCAGCTCAAAGCGACGACTGTTTGTGCGACTAAAGGCAGTTATCGTAACCCTGATCGTCATCGCACTGGGTTGTGGATTTCTAAGCGCCGGATACCGAAATTACGCTCGCATCCGGCACGTTCGGGAGTTGGCCGCGACCTCTACGGTGCGCGCTGAAACGGCTACGGTCACCGACAAGCAACAGGTTGTCAGTGGACAAGGCCGCCTAATCCTCTCCCTTTCCTTAAATATTCGAGGGAAGATCACTGTCACGCACACCTCCGACCTTCAAAAGTGGGACCTGGTCAAGATTGGAGACACACTGCCGGTTACGGTGCATATTGCGTCGGATGGGACGGTGTTCCTGGAAGACTGGCAGCCCGCTGTTGGATGGGGGCAACGCACTCCGCCATAGGTCGTATCGTTGCTACCCACACATTTGTCATGCAGACGGATTTCTGCTATAATACGGCTGTCGAGGTCACTCGAAAGGCGGTGATGGCATGGGATCGGTGCAAGTTACCATGGTGGATGCGCGGTCGGCGCTGACGGCGCAAAGCAGCCGCAGCAGTATCCCGTTCGATTACACCATCAATCCGTACCGGGGCTGCGCATTCGGGTGCAGTTACTGTTATGCCAGTCGATTTGTCCATGAAGACGCGGCGAAGAAAGCAGACTGGGGATATTGGGTCGAGGCCAAGCAAAATATCGTGGATGCCTTGGGGCGCGATAGCCAGAAGCTCTTCGGCAAGTCGATCTTCTTTTCTTCCGCCACCGATCCGTATCAGCCCCTCGAGCTTCGCCTGGGCCTGACACGCGCCCTCCTCGAAACTTTGCTGATCGCTTTCCCCTCGCATCTGCACATTCAAACGCGCTCGCCCCATGTGGTCCGCGATATCGATCTGTTCAAGCGCTTTGGAGACTCGCTGGTGGTGGGTATCTCGATTCCGACCGACAGCGAGATCGTGCGCCGCGCCTTTGAGCCGCGAGCGCCCTCGATCAAGCGGAGGCTGGATGCCGCACGGCAGTTAAGAGAGGCGGGCATTCGCACGACGGCGAGTGTCGCACCTTTATTGCCCGCCACGCCGAAACGCCTGGCGAGGCTTCTTCAGGCGAATTTCGACCGTGCGTGGGTGGATGGCCTGAGAGCCTACGAAAAGGCGGACGCACTTCAGGCGATCTACACAGCACATGGATGGCAACGCTTCCAGTCGCGGGAGCATGTGGAAGCGACGCGGGATGCGCTCGCGGCCGCCGGGCTCATGAGCCCGCGTGTCGTTTGACGCCCCTGGCCTGAACGGACGCCGCATGAATTCCGGTCGCCGTAGCGCCGCCGGGCCGCGCTTTGAACGTGATCAGGGAGACGCCGGATTCCGTGTTCCAGATATGTACGGTTCCGTCGAATGCACCGCTTGCGATCCGATGAGTCGACGGATCATAATCCATTGCGAAGATCCAGTCGGTATTGCCAAAGAAATTGCGCACTTCCTTCTGCGTCGCGAGATCGAACTGCTTCACGTTTCCGTCCGCCGATGCCGCAAAGAGCATGCCATCGCGGACCGTC
>JBBRKX010000682.1:0-3556 GCA_038231675.1 Chthonomonadales bacterium
CATACATCTGGCGGGCCGTCAGGGGTGGAGCGAGATCGTGCGCAAGCACGTAGAAGCGGACCCATTGAGCGTACACCACCGCGGTTGGATAGGCGACTCTCCCCTGCACTGGCCCGCGCACAATAAGCACGCAGAGATTCTCACTTTTCTGCTGGATTCCGGCGCGGATATCGAAGCGGATGAAATCAACTGCTATGGCGGGAAGCCGCTGCACTGGGCCAGCGAGCACGCTCCGACTTCGGTGCAAGTCCTACTTTCGCGCGGAGCCAAGGTAAACAGCCGTAACCTGAAGTCCGACTCTTCCTCTTTTGGGATGACTCCTTTGATTATGAACGCAACGCAAAAGGACGACTGCAGCGAGGTTACGGAACTACTATTGGCGGCGGGAGCCGACACGACCGCAACCGATGCAGCAGGCAAGACCGCGCTTGTTCACGCCCGAGAACGCGGATTAACCCATATCATCCAGGTGCTTCAGAACCACAAAACAGGGAGGTAACCGCAGCCAAACGTTATGCCCATATCAGATTTCCAGCGCCAGGGCGTGAATGAGTCCTTGAGCAGTCCAAGTCAACACATCATTTCCCTGCGCTGGACGAAAGCGACTGACCAACGACCAGGCTGGACAGGGTTTGCTTGAGTCTGCTCTGTTCCTCCCGGTTCCTAGGCAACCGCGCAGGTCGGATCGCCGGAAGAAGCTTATCCCAAACCAGGTTCAGCACCCCCTGCATGTCCGGCGTATCCGCCGTAATAGCCACGACCGTATCGAGTTCCGGCATGACAATACAAAACTGCCCCCCTGCCCCATCGCCCCGGTAAACTCCGTGACGACAGCGCCAGAATTGATAGCCGTAGCCCTGTTCCCAATCGCTCGCAGGATTGCTCCCATTGGAAGTCTGCCGTGTCGTGGCGGAGGCGATCCAGGACGCCGGCACCAGCTGTTTTCCATGCCACTGCCCCTTTTGCAAATAGAGTTGGCCGAATTTCGCGATGTCTTCAGTGCGGACGTACAGGCCCCAGCCGCCCAAATTGACTCCCTCCGGACTCATTTCCCACTTTGGATTTTCAATGCCCAGAGGCTCGAAGAGGCGGGGGCGCAGATAATCACAGACCGTTTGCCCCGTCACTTTTTGGACAATGGCCGACAGCATATAAGCTGCCGGAGTGTCGTATAGGAAATGCGTGCCGGGCCTGTGCGCGACGGGATGCGCGAGAAAGAATTTTGTCCATGGCATCCCCTTCGCCTGCGTGAACTGTGGCTCATTCTCATGTCCCGTGGACATGCTCAGGAGATCGCGAACGCGCATCGACTTGAGGTTAGTGGAAGGTTCTAACGGCACATCCTCTGGGAAGAACTTCCACACCTCGTCATCCAGACTCAGCTTCCCTTCGGAGATAGCCAATCCCACGGCAGTAGAATTGAAACTCTTGCTCAAGGAGTTCAGAATATGCGGGGTCTCGGCTGAATTGGGTTTCCACCAGCCTTCCGCGACGACACGGCCATGGCGTACGACAATAATGCTATGCATCGAGTGAATTTGCTGGTCCGCCGCTTCAACGAACGCTCTCATTCCTGCGGAGGTTATTCCCTGCGCTTCCGGCGTGCTGCGCGGTAAAGCGGTCGATGTGTCGCCGTTGGCCAAAGCTGCGTGGCTGGCAACCAGTAGAAAAATGCCCAGCCACGTAAGGATGTGTTTGTGTGTCTTCATTTTTGCCTGTCTTCATATTCACTTTGGGACAGGGTGCTGTTATGTCCCACCCGTTCGCCAGGCCATTCTGAATGCCAATTTGGCGAAGAGCGCCCAACAAGGGATGCGTCACACGATGCGCTCAAGCCTGCCACCCGCCAAAAGCCGAAACCGCTTGCCGCGCCATATGATCACATTTCCGCAATAACTGACTATGTATAAAGCAAAGTTGACCAGGTCACTTAGCGGCAGAAGGAACGCATACCGCGTTACGGTGGAATCGCCGGTAAAGGTTGCCGCAATGAACGTTGTGGTCGCCATACGCACGATCAGCACACAGAGCGCCGCCGTCCAACCATACCAGGTGAACCCGCTGGCAGCCAGGTACAGCAATCCCAGCCCCAGCCCATGCGTGATGAACGCGCCCGCATAGCCGCCCGGCCGGCAGGAGCGGACGGTACGCGCCCAACGTAGACGGCGCGACCACATCGCCCCGAAAGCCTCCTTGCCCAGTACGGCGTCGACGACATAGTCGGATAGAACCACCTCATACCCCGCCCGGCGAGTCGCCTCCCCCAACCGAAAATCGTCGGCGAGTTCATCGACGAGCCAATCGAACCCACCGATCTCCGCCAACACGGATTTGGGCAAGGCAATAGTCGATCCCAGGGCAAACCCAACTCCCTCCAACGCTCTGCTCGCCAGCACGCTCGGAATGAAATCCGAGCCAATGCCAAGCGCCTCCAGCACCGCCGCGAAGCTCAGTGCCCGCGTTCCCCGATACGGACACGTCACCATGCCCACACGGTTCCCTACCGGCCGAAACGGCGCCGCCACACGTCGCAGATAGTCCGGACGGGCGCGCATATCGCTATCGCACAAAACGATCAGATCGTGCCGCGCATGGGGAAGCATCTCGATCAGGTTGCAGACCTTCAGGTTCGTTCCAGCCATGGGCGCATCCATCGCCACAATCTGAATGTCCAAATGCGGGAACTCATGTTGAAGGTCCGCGACGAGCGCAAGAGCGGGGTCTTTCGAATCCAGCGCGCCGAACAGAAACTGCACTTTATCCGCAGGATAATCGAGGCGGCAAAAGCTTGCGAAGTTGTCGTATGCTTCGGCGTCCGCTCCAAACACCGGCTTCAAAAGAGACACAGCGGGCGTCCAGTCCGGATCCGAAATTTCGGCGGCTAACTTCCAGCGCCGCGCGGCCCAGACGCTTATCCCGCAGTACGCCAGAAAGGCCAGCAGGCAGGCGCCGAGCACATCGCGAAGCGCGATCACAAGAACCATGGGCCAGACGATTCCGGTCAATGCGTCGTACCGGATGGACTGCCGATCCCGATGACGATGACGCCCACCGTAATGATCAGGACGCCGATCCACTTTACGGGATTGACGTCTTCATGAAGGTAAAACTTCGAGGTCACCGCGCCCAGCAGATAGGAGACTGCGGTAAGCGGCAGAACAAAGCTAAGATCGGCCATCTTGAGCGCCTGCATGTACAGCCCGAAGTAGAGCGTCATTAATACCGTTCCGCCGACCACATAGACATTCCCCAGGATCGCATGCGCCTGATTTCCAAATCCTCCCGCCGCCGAGTTCGTCTGCCGCATGCCTTTTGCCAACAGCGTTTCGCCCGCGACCACCGCCAGGACCGCGACCACCATGATCGCGATCACACGCCATTTTCCACCCTCCACAGGCTCTCCTTTACTCACCGCTTTGCTGGATCAACTTCGCCACCAAACCCGTCCATCCCGTTTGATGGCTCGCGCCCAGCCCTGCCCCATTGTCTCCATGAAAATATTCGCTGAACGTAATAAGATCTTTCCAGCGCGCATCGGTCTGAAAGAGCTCCGTGC